>NZ_KV802721.1:38485-250492 GCF_001810825.1 Streptococcus sp. HMSC076C08
AGCTATAAACCATTATTCATAGTTTTACTATTCGTATTCATCACATTAGGAGGTGTTTTTATGTTTAGGTTGTTAGGGAAGTCTCAAGAAGAACGTCGAAATAGAGAGTATGAAGTTAGTTTGGTGAATGCGTTAAAGAATTCCTATGAAGGGATTGAGGAGATTAAGATTTCCAATCCTGATTATACAACCCCACCAGGTTCGTGGTCTTGTGATATCGAAATTAAATTTAATGATGAAAGAACTCTTTCATATGAGATTAATCATCATTTAAACTATAAAATCAATTATGGTGGCCGTCAAGAAACAAACGAAGATTGGCAGTATTTAGAAACTCATAGAGGGAAAACTTTAAAGTCAGTGAGAATTACTTATTCTGATAGCGAGCAAGGAGAACTATGATGAATTTCCATTATACTGATGAATAATTTAAACCAAGATTATGCTGTTTATAGTGTGAACGAAAAGTCTTCAAGGAGAAAAAGGAGAAAAGCTTAAATGAATATTTCCAGCAATAAAAAAAGATATATAAGACTACTAATCGTTTTGTTACTCGTAGCCATCACAGCAGGAGCTATTTTTATGTTTAGGTTGTTAGGGAAGTCTCAAGAAGAACGTCGAAATAGAGAATATGAAGTAAGTCTGGTTAATGCGTTAAAGAATTCCTACCAAGGGATTAAGGAGATTAAGATTATGGATCCTTACAATAATGACAAACCGGGTTCGTGGTCTTGTGATATTTCAGTACAGTTCAATGATAGTCAAACTATTACTTATGGAATTAATCACAGATTAACCTATAAAGAAAACCATGATGGTCTTATGAAAGGGAATACTAATGAAGAAATTGATCAACAATGGTCGATACTTCAAAAACACATTGGTAAAACAGAATCTACAATATTAGTACGATATTCAAATGGTGAAACAGGAGAGCAATAATGGTATTTAATTATACTGATAATCAGTTGAATAATTTAACCCAAGATTTTGCTATTTATATGGTAAATGAAGAGTTTTCAAGTAGAAAAAGAGGAAAAGCTTAAATGAATAATTCCAGCAATAAAAAAAGCCATAAAAGGATACTAATCGTTTTGTTACTCGTAGCCATTACAGCAGGAGGTGTTTTTATGTTTAGTATATTAGGGAAATCTCAAGAAGAACGTCGAAATAGAGAGTATGAAGTTAGTTTGGTTGAAACTTTAAAAGATAGTTATGAGGGTGTTGAAGAAATTAGATTTTCTAATGCAAACTACACAAATCCGCCAGGAAGCTGGACTTGCGTAGTTGAACTATTTTTTAATGAGAGAAGCATAAAATATAAAATTAATTATTCAAAAAATGATAAACGTATTTCTGATGTATCCTTAGAAAGAGAGAATGGAAAAGAGGACCGAGAATTTTTAAATAGTCACTTGGGTAAGACTAGTAAACTCACAAAAATTATTTATTCAGATGGTTCAGAAGGAGAATATTAATGGTATACACTTATACTGATAAACAACTCAATGAATTAAATGACGGAAAAAATGTTTATAGTGTAAATTCTGAATATGCTGAGATAAAGAGGAAATGATAATGAGTAAAGACAGATTAAGAAAAAGCTATAAACCATTATTCATAGTTTTACTACTCGTAACTATCACAACAGGAGGTGTTTTTATGTTTAGTATGTTAGGGAAGTCTCAAGAAGAACGTCGGAATAGAGAGTACGAAGTCAGCTTGGTCAACGCTTTAAAAAATTCCTATGAAGGGATTGAGGAGATTAAGATTTCCAATCCAAACTACACAAACCCTCCAGGTTCATGGTCTTGTGATGTAGAAATCAAATTTAATGATGAAAGAAAAACTAAGTATAGGATAGGCCATGGACTCCATGATAAAAAGAATTATCAAGGATCATTGACCAATGAGAAAAGGCAATTCCCTAACAATTACAAAGGAGTGACCGACTTAAAAGTATTTGTTACATATTCAGATAATAGCACGGGTTGAATCGGGATTATGCTGTGTCTAGTATAAATCTTGAATTCGCTAAGCGTAACGGAAGGACTTATGTCAATTCAAATCTCATTGAAAGTATATCTCCTGATGATTTAGAAAAAACCAACACCATAACTACCTCAGATGGTCAAGAATTCCGTGTTATTGCGACTAAGTCTCACCGAATTCTACTGTTATTTATCTTTAAATTATAGTAGAATAGAGAAAAGGAGAAAAGCTTAAATGAACAATTCCAGCACTAAAAAAAATCACAAAAGATTACTAATCGTTTTGTCACTCGCAATTATCACAGCAGGAGGTATATTTATGTTTAGCATGTTAGGGAAATCCCAAGAAGAGCGTCGGAATAGGGAGTATGAAGTTAGTTTGGTAAATGCCTTGAAGAATTCTTATCAAGGGATAGAAGAAATCGAAATTACCAATCCAACATATACGAACCCTCCTGGCGACTGGTCTTGTAAGGTTGATATTTTGTTTGAAGATGGAGAAAAAATATTCTATGGAATTCCACATAACTTAGATGATAAAGAAAATTATAATGGTCGTATGACTTATGGACAGCGAGATTTTCTTAACCTAAGAAAAGGAATAACAACTAATACAGTTACGGTTACATACTCTAACAAAGAAAGAGGGGAGCAGTAATGGTATTTAATTATACTGATAAACAACTTAATGAATTAAACCACGGGAAGAATGTATACAGTGTCAATTCTGAATACGCTGAGAGAAATAATAAACCTTTGGTTACAGAAGCTCCTAATCCGAATCCTTCTTCATCTGATTTTGAAGAAACCAACACTATAACCACTTCAGATGGTCAAGAATTCCGTGTTGTTGCCACTAAGTCTGACATTGAAACAGGATTTGATGGACTGGCAGTTGCACCTATTGTCAACGGCAAACCAGATTATAAAAATGTAGCCGTGATTGCTGCTGGAACGGATCCTGATAGTCCGGTGAATAAAACTATGTTCAGCTCACGCGACGTCAATAGTGCCATAATTGCAAGGCAAACTTATTTATCTCCACAATATAAGGTTGCTGACCAATTCGTAAAAGAGATTATGGACGACCCCCGATACGAAGTCAGCCAACTATCCGGTTATTCACAGGGTTCCTACATGCTGAAGGTAGGAGCTAAATACCACATCCCTACAACCACCTTTAATGCTTGGTTTAAATACGGTGCACTCACACTGGAAGAAAAAGCATTTATTGAAAGTAACCCTTCTATGTTTATAGATTACCGTAGAAAACATGATGATGTAGTACGTTGGAATGATTTTAACCATCCAGAATGGTATAATACTACCACTACAAATTCTATGCCTAGTACGATTCACTGGCTTGATGGTTCGAGTCATAAAATTGGTGACTGGGAGTTTGATCCTGCAACTGGTCAACTTGTAGATGGCAAAGGAGGGAAACCCTTAATCAGTGGCGTTTATCGAGCCTATGCCAACAGTCTCCGAGGAATGGCTCATTACAAGGACTTGAAATCAAAATGGTCATCAGGTGGTATTAGTAGTTCTGAGGAAATATACTTAGATGCAGCTCAAGGTTCTATCCTATCATCATCTATGGCTACAGCAGCAAGAACTGGAGCTGATGAAGTGAGCGCCTTAGCCAAAAAAGCCAATCAGGAATTACAAGAAATTTGGTCAAAAATCGACTTTACGAGCTACACAGCATTGGCTCCCTATGAGGTTGATGCCATTTTTGCTAGTCAAGGTATCACTCAAGCACAGTTTATCAATACGTTTCAGACAGAGACAAATCAAACAACCACTAAGATGAATGCTTCCGCACAAGCATTTGAAAATATGGATAAACAATTACAGGAAGTCATCGAAAAAACAGTAGCAACAGATAAGCAATTAGCCAAGGAGTTTCGACAATGGAAAGAAAAGATGTAAAATGGGAGGAAATAAAAGAGAAAGAAAGGGAACTATTTGCTCTAGAAGACCAATATTATCAAGAAAAGAAGAAACTCGATAACAAAGCCCTTGATCTAGACGAACGAAATGCAAACTTAGAAAAACTAATTTCCGAAGAAGTTGATAAAATGTATCATATTTTGAGAAAATTTTCGTCAACGGCTGATGATGTTAGAGACTATTTTATAGAAATAGAAAATTTGAGACACTTTTCGAATCAAGTATACAGAGATTATAGGGTTAAACTCAAAGATGAGAGAGAAAAATTCGATAACGAGTTTCGCAAAAAAAGAAATGATTTAGACGAAGAATTTCACAAACTAAGGAGAGATTATGCAAGCACCAATGAATGAATACTACACAGATGAAGAATATCAATATGCACTGAAACAAATGTATCGAATGATGGAAAGAAACCGAATCATTACGGAAGCAAAGTTAGCGATAACAGCAAAAAATAAATTAAAAGATAACTTTAATAAAGCAACTAAGAAAATTGCTACAGAAACCAAATCAACCATTACAAGCATAAACAGCCAAATGGACACTGCAATTCAAGGTAAAGTTCGCAAGAGTCTTGAAGAAAAGATTCCGAATATGTTGCTCAAGTATGATGAAATTTAATAAAGGGTTCAGGATAACTGGGGGTAAGTTGGACTTCTGTTTTAAGTTTCTTATATCATCTTTCCGAAAAACTATAATTTTCTTGAAAAATATGTAAGTCTATGCTATACTACTAGTAGACTTAATTATGGAGAAAATACATGAAACGTGAGATTTTACTAGAGCGAATCGACAAACTAAAACAAATCATGCCCTGGTATGTTCTGGAATACTACCAATCTAAGCTTGCTGTGCCCTACAGTTTTACAACCTTATACGAATACCTCAAGGAATACGATCGATTTTTCAGCTGGGTTTTGGAGTCTGGAATCTCAAATGCGGATAAAATGGTCGATATTCCTTTATCGGTCTTGGAAAATATGTCTAAAAAAGACATGGAGTCCTTTATTCTATATCTTCGTGAACGACCTTTGCTGAATGCTAATACAACTAAACAAGGTGTCTCTCAGACAACAATCAATCGCACTTTGTCAGCACTATCTAGTCTTTACAAGTATCTAACCGAGGAAGTCGAAAACGACCAGGGGGAGCCTTATTTCTATCGTAATGTAATGAAGAAAGTTTCAACCAAGAAAAAGAAAGAAACACTTGCTGCCAGAGCTGAAAACATCAAGCAAAAACTCTTTCTAGGTGATGAAACAGAAGGTTTTCTGACTTATATTGACCAAGAGTACCCACAACAACTCTCAAATCGTGCTCTCTCGTCATTCAATAAAAATAAAGAACGTGATTTAGCCATTATTGCCCTTCTCTTGGCGTCTGGTGTCCGCCTATCTGAAGCTGTTAATCTGGATCTAAGAGACCTTAATCTCAAAATGATGGTCATTGATGTCACTCGAAAAGGGGGCAAACGTGATTCTGTCAATGTCGCAGCCTTTGCCAAGTCTTACCTTGAAAATTATCTCGCCATTCGAAATCAACGCTATAAGACGGAAAAGACGGATACAGCTCTCTTTCTGACCTTATATCGAGGTGTTCCCAATCGTATCGACGCTTCTAGTGTTGAAAAAATGGTTGCTAAGTACTCAGAGGACTTCAAAGTGCGTGTAACACCCCACAAACTACGCCATACCCTGGCAACTAGGCTCTATGATGCAACTAAATCGCAGGTTTTGGTCAGCCATCAGCTAGGACACGCCAGTACACAAGTCACTGACCTATATACCCATATCGTCAATGATGAACAAAAGAATGCTTTAGATAGTTTATAAGTGAGTCATAATATAAATTATGTAAAGCGACTATCACTAAAAAACGAAAGATCAATTCCTTTTATCTTTCGTTTTTTAGTTATTTAAACTCAATCCAGTAGTTACGGTGTGGCTCTATAATTACTGGTTTATCCCAAAAGGCTTGCAGATAGGCTAGATTTGCTGGGCTTACAGGTTTTTTTGAATCATTGTACTGATCAGCACTCTCTTTAGTTAGAAAACATTTTACTGCTTCATAAGAAGTTCCATCAGCTGATTCTCTTTCGATTCCCATATACGAAATTTCGCCACCATTTTTAAGATCATCAGTCAACAGTTTACCAATAAAGAACACTGTCTTATCTTTCATAAGTTCATAAGCCTTACTATTTTCCAGTCGGTTATTTGCTGCAGCATACATAATACAAAAACTATCAACAATATCTTTCAAAGGCATTAAGTCTTCTTTGTTTACATTGATTTCATCGGGCAGAAGACCGCCAATTATAATATTTTGGAAATAGGCTTGCTGGATTACATTATCTAAAGCCATTCCTAAAGGTATTTGAACAGCTTGGTATCCTAAAGGCTGAAGCTCTTTGTATTTCTTATCATAATGTTCTTGTGTGATGCTTATATTTAAACTTTCAGTTTGAGAAATTTCCGTATTTCTATAAAAAGCAACAACATTGCGGTCTAACTGTTCAAATAGGTTAAGTTTTTCTACTGGAATTTCTAACATAATGAATAACTCCTTTCATTTTTCATCACTATTATAATCTAATCAGCATGATTCTTAAGTTTAACCCTAATAAAAGAATCCATCATAAATGGATTCTTTTTCCTTACCCCACTACTGCTTCAGCGATTTCTTCACGGCTGATACCAGCAAAATAGCGTGTGATGTCAATAGTTTCTAAGGCCTTAAGGACATCTTCGCGTTCGTATTTCATGCCACGAAGGACATCTTCTACAGCTGCAACGTCCTCGATACCAAAGAAGTCACCATAGATCTTGATATCTTGGATTTTTGATTCAATGACGTTGGCAAAAACTTCAACCTTACCACTAGTGAATTTTGTTCCACGACGGACGTTAAATTCAGGTGATTTACCGTAGTTCCAGTCCCAAGTTCCAAACTTAGTATCCTTGATGCGGTTGATTTCAGCTAATTCTTGCTCAGAAAAAACGTATTCAGTCATCTCTGGGTACTCTTTTTTCATGTATTCCAATAGTAAATCACGGAATTCTTCAACTGTGATTTTTTCTGGTAATTCATTGATAATATTGGTAACACGGGCACGGACGGATTTCACACCTTTTGATTCAAATTTATCTTTTGAAACCTTGAGGGCGTTTGCTAGGACTGACAAATCAACGTCAAAGAGCAAGCAACCGTGGTGCATGATACGCCCATTGATATAGGCTTGGGCATTTCCACAGAATTTCTTACCGTCAATCTCAAGGTCATTACGACCTGTGAATTCAGCTTTAACACCAAGTTGAGCCAAGGTATTGATTACTGGAGTTGAAAAACTCTTGAAGTCAAAGGCACGGTTTTCATCTTCTTTTGAGATGATTGTGTAGTTGAGGTTGTTTAGATCGTGGTAAACAGCTCCGCCACCACTGATACGGCGGACTACCTCAATACCATTTTCTCGAACAAAATCACGGTTGATTTCTTCGATAGTGTTCTGGTGACGACCAACAATGATAGAAGGTTTGTTAATCCAAAGAAGGAAGATTTGATCCTCATCTAGTAAGTGTTTAAAGGCATATTCTTCCAAGGCGATATTAAAAGCAGTGTCGTTTGAATGATTGATAATATATTTCATGATATCCCTTTATACGATAGAGACTGGAAATAATCTTCCAGTCTAGTCTATCTTCGTTTTATTTTTTCTTAGGTGAATGGATAGCCATTCCTAGAACATCCGCAAATGCTTCGTACATCACTTCAGAGTATGTTGGGTGTCCGTGGATAGTCTTCAGCATTTCTTCGACAGTTATTTCCATTTCGATGATGCTTGACGCTTCGTTGATCAATTCTGCAGCTGCAGGACCGATGATATGGACACCAAGGATTTCACCGTATTTCTTATCTGCAATGACTTTAACGAAACCTTGAGCTGCATCAGAAGCAATGGCACGTCCGTTAGCCGCAAAGTTGAATTTACCGATAGCAACATCGTATTTCTCGCGAGCTTGCTCTTCTGTTAAACCTACTGCTGCTACTTCAGGAAGAGTGTAAATGGCTGCAGGAGTCAAGTTCAATTTGGCAACAGCATGATTTCCTTTAAGGGCATTTTCAGCGGCAACTTCACCCATACGGAAGGCTGCGTGCGCTAACATCTTAGTACCATTAATATCACCTGGTGCGTAGATACCTGGAACAGAAGTTTCCATGTATTCGTTGACCTTGATGCGACCACGATCCAATTCAAACTCAACATCACCAATTCCTTCAAGGTCTGGCACACGACCGATTGAAAGAAGAGCTTTGCTAGCGATGATATCGTCTTTTCCTTCAACCTTGATACGAAGTTGACCATTTTCCTCGATGATTTCTTGCAGTTTTGTACCTGTTAAGATGGTCATTCCTTTACGCTCAAGGATCAAACGAAGGTTCTTAGAAACTTCAGCATCCATAGCTGGAACGATACGGTCCATCATTTCAATAACAGTTACTTTTGAACCAAATGTCATGAAGGCTTGACCAAGTTCGATACCGACAACACCACCACCGATGATAACAAGGCTTTCTGGAACTTCGTTCATTTCAAGAATGTCGTCACTTGTCATCACGAGTGATGATTCCATACCAGGAACGTTAATCTTGCTGACTTTTGAACCACCAGCAAGGATGATTTTCTTGGTTTCAAGCAATTCTGAACCATTTACCAAGACATTCTTGTCTTTAGTGATGGTACCAATTCCTTTATGAACAGTAACTCCGTAGCTACGAAGAAGACCCGCAACTCCGCCAACTAAAGTATTGACAACCTTAGACTTGGTTTCAAGGAGTTTATCCATATCTACAGTGAAGTTTGGATTTTCGATGACGATACCACGGTTTGCTGCATGACCGATGTTTTCGATGATTTCAGCGTTGTGAAGGTAGGTCTTGGTTGGGATACAGCCACGGTTCAAGCAGGTTCCACCGAGTTCTGATTTCTCAACAAGGGCAACCTTACCGCCAAGTTGGGCAGCTTTAATGGCTGCTACATATCCAGCAGGACCTCCACCAATCACAACGATATCAAAGGCATCATCGCTCTTACCATCGTCGTTTGAAACACTAGCTGCAGGTGCAGGTTTTGATTCTGGCGCAGCTGCTCCAGCTGTTGGGATGTTTTCCCCTTCTTCTCCAAGGTAACCGATAACTTCAGTTACTGGAACAGTTTCACCATCTCCTTTAAGGATGGCAATCAAGTATCCATCTTCTTCGGCTTCCAGTTCCATGCTGACTTTGTCAGTCATGATTTCCAAAAGGATTTCTCCTTCTTTTACAAATTCACCGACTTTCTTATTCCATTGGACAATTTGTCCTTCTGTCATATCTACGCCGGCTTTTGGCATAATTACTTCTAAGGCCATGTCTTACTTCCTTTATCTAAAACTCTAAAATAACAATAGCTAACTTAAACCAACATTGAGATTGGGTTCTCAATTAAGGCTTTCAAGTCTTTCATAAACTTAGCACCAGCCATACCATCTACAACACGGTGGTCAATAGTTAAACCAAGGCTCATGATAGGACGAATAACAATCTCACCATTGACAACAACAGGTTTCTCTACTGTTGAGCTAACTCCGAGGATTGCTGAGTTGGGTTGGTTAATAATCGGACCAAAGGACTGAACACCAAACATTCCCAAGTTACTAATTGTGAAGGTTGAATTTTGCAGTTCACTTGGAGCCAATTTACCATCCAAGGTACGACCAATTACATCCTTAAAGGCAACAACCAACTCTGACAAGCTCATTTTTTCAGCATTGTAAACAACTGGTGTCATCAATCCGTTATCCATCCCAACTGCCATCGCAAGGTTGACATAGTTGTGAGTGATAATGGTCTTGCCATCTTCGGTCAATGAAGCATTAATGTAAGGGTGTTTCATTAAGGTTTTCACAACAGCGAGTGAAAGAAGGTCTGTTACAGTAGTCTTCTTACCAGTCGCTTCCATAATCGGATCAAGAACCTTCTTACGAAGGACCAGCATTTCTGACATATCGACATCGTAGTTGAGTGTGAAAGTTGGCGTAGTTAGGTAAGATTCAACCATACGTTGTGCGATTACCTTACGCATTGGTGTCATTGGAATACGCTCAATCACACCATAAGGAGTGATATTGTCTGGAACTTCTTCCACTTTTTCGATTTGAGCAGGAGACTTGATGGTGTCGTTTTCGATATTTTCAGGAAGCAAGGCCAAAACGTCCTTCTTCATGATCTTACCACGATGACCTGTTCCTTGGATTTCCTGCCAAGCAATGTTATGTTCGACGGCAATTCGTTTTGCAAGTGGCGAAATGCGAACCACGTTTGTGTCTTTATAAGTTTCCACGTCTTCTTTGTGGACACGACCGTTTGCACCTGAGCCAGAAACGTCGTAGAGGTTGATACCTAGTTCATCCGCTAACTTTCTAGCCGCAGGAGTCGCTCTTAGCTTGTCATCAGCCATGACCTCTCCAATTCTAATTATGATACTAAGGGCGTAAAAAGCGACTGAAAAATAGGAAATCTACGCAGGCTTCGATGAAGCCAAGAAGATTTATCTTTTTTCCGAGCTTTTAGCCCGTGTTCGAATATAAGATATTAAGGACGAAGAGGGCAATGAAAAAATAGGAGATTGACGATGTGTTCGATGAACACAAGGAAATCTATCTTTTTTTCACAGACCTCCGTCCGAATTCAATTACATGATGCAAAGGGCGTCAAAAGCGACTGAAAAATAGGAAATCAATGCTGGCTTCGATGAAGCCAAGGAGATTTATCTTTTTTCCGAGCTTTTAGCCCGTGTTCAACTCTACAAGTAATTTGAGACACGTTTCGTGTCCAAGTTACTACGGTTGCCGCTATCAGGCGACCAACCTAGTAGACTTACTAAGTTTTTTGTCGAATATTATCGATTCGTCAAAAAACTGTCGCAACTTTACATACAACTTGGATACAAAACATATTTCAAGTTACTAAAGTTAAAAATCTCTAAAATATTACATAAATTAATTTATGTAATATCATTCTTTATTATAAGTCTTTCGGATTGCATCTTTGATGCTTTCAACTGTTGGAATCATTGCATTTTCTAGATTTTGTGCATAAGGCATTGGCACATCCTCTCCGGCGCAACGGCGGATTGGTGCATCTAGATAATCAAATGCTTCTGATTCTGAAATAATAGCTGAAATCTCTCCGATATAGCCACTTGTTTTGTGGGCGTCGTTGACAAGCACCACCTTACCAGTCTTCTTCACTGAGTTAATGATGATATCCTTATCAAGCGGAACGAGGGTACGTGGGTCCACAATTTCAACTGAAATTCCCTCTTCTGCTAATTCTTCAGCAGCTTGAACCACACGACGAAGCATTTTACCATAAGTAACGACTGTTACATCTGTACCTTGGCGTTTGATTTCACCAACTCCAAGTGGGATTGTGTAGTCTGGATCAACTGGAACTTCCCCTTTTTGGTTAAATTCTGACTTGTATTCAAGAATGATAACTGGGTTGTTATCACGGATAGAAGACTTGAGCAGTCCTTTCATGTCAGCAGGCGTACCTGGAGCTACAACCTTAAGACCTGGGATGTGTGTAAACCAAGACTCTAGAGACTGAGAGTGCTGAGCTGCAGAACCAACTCCGTTACCAGCTGCACATCGGACAGTCATTGGAACCTGACCTTTTCCACCAAACATATAGCGTGTTTTAGCAGCTTGGTTGACGATATTATCCATGGCAATAACCGAGAAGTCCATGAAGGTCATATCGACGATTGGACGAAGTCCTGTCATGGCTGCTCCTGCTGCTGCACCTGAGATAGCAGCTTCAGAAATCGGACAGTCACGGATACGTTCTGGACCAAATTCTTCGAGCATTCCAACAGAAGTTCCGAAGTCTCCGCCGAAGACACCGACGTCTTCTCCCATCAAGAATACATTTTCATCGCGACGCATTTCCTCAGACATAGCAAGGATAATGGTGTCACGGAACGACATTGTTTTTGTTTCCATTTTTATCTCTTTCTCCTTAGTCTGCGTAAATATCTTCAAATGCTGATTCTAGTGGTGGGAATGGGCTTTCTTCAGCAAATTTAACAGAAGCTTCTACTGCTTCCTTGACTTGTGCTTGAATTTCTTCCAATTCTTCTGCACTTGCAATATTGTTTTCAATGAGGTATTTGCGAAGGTTTTCGATTGGGTCTTTTTGTTTCCACAATTCCACTTCTTCACGAGTACGATATTTACCAGGGTCAGATGATGAGTGGCCAAGCCAGCGATAGGTTACACTTTCGATCAAGACTGGGCCATTGCCACCACGAACATGATCTACAGCTTTCTTAAATCCTTCATAGACATCGATGACGTTGTTCCCATCTTCGATAAACATTCCAGGAATTCCATATGCCGCACTACGTTGATGGATATGCTCTACATTGGTCATTTTCTTGATATCCGCAGAGATCCCATAACCGTTGTTAATGCAGTAGAAAACAACTGGCAAGTTCCAAATAGAAGCCATGTTGACTGCTTCGTGGAAGACACCTTCGTTGGTCGCACCATCTCCAAAGAAGCAAACGACGATTTTTCCAGTGTTTTGCATTTGTTGACTGAGGGCTGCACCGACAGCGATTCCCATACCACCACCAACGATACCATTGGCACCGAGGTTCCCAGCATCCAGGTCAGCGATGTGCATAGAACCACCTTTTCCTTTACAGGTTCCAGTGTATTTCCCGAGGATTTCAGCCATCATTCCGTTGAGGTCAATCCCCTTAGCAATAGCTTGCCCGTGTCCACGGTGATTTGAGGTAATCAGATCATCTGGATTAAGAGCCAGCATCGCTCCGACGTTAGCAGCTTCCTCTCCGACAGAAAAGTGAGTCATACCGGGAACTTTCCCCTTTTTCACTAACTGAGCGATTTTTAAGTCCATGCGACGGATTTCTTCCATCTTACGGAACATCTCTAGCAAAAGATTCTTATCTAAAGTTGACATAATCTTGCCTTTCTAACTTTGTACTTACCTTACTATTTTACCTTTTTTAGTATACGCTGTCAAAGTATATGGCTAATAAAAATTCACAATATAAAAAAATAAACCCCTGTTAAAACAGGGATTCTCTCTAGTTAGAGTATTTTTTCACAAAGTGCTTTTTCAGGATATTTTCCAAAAATTAGCTCAATCTTTTCATTACGGTTTTCAGACGCCATTGATACAAACAACCAGAAACAATCAAGCTGGCAATTAACCCAATCCAGTAGGCAAATGCCCCTAAGTCAGTTACTTGATCTAGTAGATATCCTAGTGGTATCGCTACTCCCCAATATCCGATTAAGCCAAGATAGAAAGGAACGATAGTGTCCTTATACCCTCTTAAAATTCCTTGGAGCGGAGCCGCAAAGGTATCAGCTAGCTGGAAAAAGAGACTGTAGGTTAGAAATACAGCAGTTGTTTCAATGAACTGAGAGTCATTCCCATATAGACTTGCTACACGATCTCTAAAAATGTAGAGAAAAGATAGGGTAAGACCTGCAAAAATAAGGGCGGTTACTCTCCCCAGACGAGCATAGATTTTTGCATCCTCAAAACGTTTGGCCCCCACCTCGTAAGACACAACAATCGCCATAGCAGAGGAAATACTCATAGGAAAAGCATACATGAGACTCGAAAAATTCATAGCTGACTGGTGACTGGCAATGATGAGCGATGAAAACTTAGCCATGATTAGTCCAACCACGGAGAAAATGGCTACTTCAGCAAATACGGTTCCCCCGATTGGTAGACCTAATCGAACACCTTCCTTGATTTTATCTATATTTAGTGGAATGCGTTTTTCAAGATGTAACGCTTTTAACCTTTCTTGTTTGAATAAAACAAGAATAGAAATCCCCAATAAAACCCAATAGGCTAGTGAAGTTCCTAGTCCTGCTCCTGCGCCACCAAGCTCAGGGAAACCGAAAGCTCCATATATCAAGAGATAGTTAAAACCACTATTGAGCGGAAGTAATAGGAGCATGAGGTACATAGATAGCTTGGTCAATCCAAGAGAATCCAACAAAGAGCGAATGACACTGAACAGCAACAAGGGAATAATTCCAATAGACAGGTACCAAAGATAGGAAACTGCAACTGCCGCCACTTGAGCTTCTAGTCCGATGTTGGTTAAGACAGGTGGCGCTAAGAATACTACCATTCCAAGCAAGACCAAAGACAGTCCGAAAGCCAAGTAGATAAATTGGTAAAAATCAGATGCTACTTCTTCCTTTTTGCCCCGTCCCAGATGATGGCCTATGATGGGAACCATGGCCGAAACAATCCCTGTTAAAAAAGTAAAGAAAGGATTCCATAGACTCGTTGCGGTTGACACCCCCGCCAAGTCCATGGTATTGTACTGCCCAGTCATGGTTGTATCAACAAAAGAGGCAGAATAATTGGCAAATTGATAGATCAGAATAGGGAAAAATATCTTAAGAAATAAGACAAACTTGTCTTTAAATTGATGGGTTGGATACATATACGCTCTCTATTCTTATAGTTTCTAGAGCAGAATCCCATCTAGTTTTGGTAGACAATTTGTCCCTTGCAGATGGTATATTTAACCTGCCCTTTTAAAGTTTCACCAATAAATGGTGAATTAGCTGCTTTTGAAGCAAAGTGGGAGTCCACAAGGCGGTCAGCCTTAGCATCAAAGATAGTGATATCCGCTGGACCATTCTCAGCCAAGTAACCAGCTTCAAAGTTGTAAAGTTTGGCTGGATTAACAGTCATTTTTTCAAGCAATTCCATCAAGCTTAGCTCACCAGCTTCCACCAAATAAGTTAAACCAAGAGAAAGAGAGGTTTCCAGACCGGTCATACCAGATGGCGCTTTGGTGATATCTTCAACATTTTTCTCATCTGCATGGTGAGGCGCGTGGTCTGTCGCGATAACTGTGATAACACCTGACTTGAGACCTTCGATAACGGCACGACGATCTGACTCCAAACGAAGCGGCGGATTCATCTTGGCATTGCTACCTTGAGTTAAAAGGAGAGCCTCCGTCTTAGAGAAATGCTGTGGCGCTACTTCTGCTGTGACTTGCGCTCCCAAACCTTGAGCGAATTCCACTACCTTGACACTTTCTTCTTTAGATAAATGCTGGATGTGAACATGGGCCTTTGTTGCATAGGCAATCATAACATCACGCGCAATCATAGCGTACTCAGCCACTCCTGTCGCTCCACAGATATGAAAATGTTCCTTAGCGATGTTTTCGTTAAATCCAAGAATCCCATTCAAACCTGGATCTTCCTCATGAAGACTAATAAAAGTATTAAGTTTTTTAGCTTCTTCCATGGCTTCCTTGACCACTTTACTGCTCTCAAGCGGAATACCGTCATCAGAAAAACCAACCGCACCTGCTTCTAAAAGCGCCTTAAAGTCTGTCAAGTCTTGGCCATTAAAGTTCTTGGTAATAGTCGCAACTGTCTTGACATTGATTTTTTCCTTGACAGCTGACTGAAGAACTTCTTGCAAAGTTTCTACGTCCGAAATGGTTGGACTAGTATTAGCCATCATGACAACCGTTGTAAAACCACCTGCAGCAGCCGCTAGTGCCCCAGTATGGATGTCCTCCTTGTGGGTCTGACCAGGTTCACGGAAATGAACATGAATATCAACTAGTCCAGGCGCAACTACAAGACCAGTAGCATCAATTAGCTCTGCTCCTTCTTCCTTGATTTCAGGGGCAATTTTGACAATTTTTCCATCTTGGACTAAAATATCACACACTTGATCCAAACCAGACTTAGGATCCATTACACGACCGTTTTTGATTAGTAGCATCTGCTTTCTCCTTTATTCATAGAAATCCACTTGGGTATCCAATAATTTGTCCCCATCATAAACAAACTTGGCTGAAAAGAAGGGTTTATCTTCTAAAAGCCACTCAACAAAAGTGTGATCACCCTCCCAAGTTGGCTTGCTCAAAACCTCGTCATAGGGAACCCATTCTAAAGTTCCTTCATTGCAGTCAACCAAGTCCCCCTCAAACTCCGTTACCTTAAAAACATAGGTGTACCAGTCTAAATCAGGCGTAAATTCTGGAAAAGTAATAACACCTTTTAGAACTGGCTTGGCTTTGAGCCCTGTTTCTTCGAGGATTTCACGCGCTGCACATTCCTGTGGAGTCTCCCCTCGCTCTAGCTTCCCACCCACACCAATCCATTTGCCTTCATGGACATCGTTGGGCTTCTTATTGCGATGGAGCATGAGCAGTTCTTTTCCGTTATCAATGTAGCAAATCGTCGCTAACTGAGGCATATTCTCTCCTTATCTAAACCAATCGATTGGCACTTGTCCTGTCTCTTTTAAGAATGCATTGGCCTTGGAAAAAGGCTTGGAACCCCAAAATCCTCTATAAACCGATAAAGGACTAGGATGGGCTGATTCGATAACCAAGTGGTGAGGATTGGTAACCAAGGCCTTCTTCTTGCGTGCATAAGCACCCCAGAGTACAAAGACTACAGGTCTGTCTAGATTATTGACAACCCGAATCACAGCATCTGTAAATGGCTCCCATATCTGCCCAGCATGACCATTGGCCTGCCCAGCAGGAACCGTCAAGCAAGCATTGAGAAGCAAGACTCCCTGCTCAGCCCAAGACGTCAAATCATGAGATTTCTTAACGCCGATATCATCTGACAATTCTTTTAAAATGTTTTGCAAGGACGGCGGAGCTGGGATTGAGTCAGGTACAGAAAAACTCAAACCCTGCGCTTGACCTGGCCCGTGATAGGGGTCTTGCCCTAGAATCACCACCTTCACTTCTTCAAGCGGTGTAGTCAAGAGAGCCTGAAAAACTTTTTCCTTAGGTGGATAAACAGTTCCCTGAGCATAGACCTGTTCCATAAATTGATTGATTTTCCCAAAATAACCTTCAGGTAATTGCTCCTTAATCAAAGCATGCCATGATGAGTGTTGCATCGCCAACTCCTTCATTTTTACTGCCTCTATTATAGCAAAAAGTGGCTATCTAAACCACTTTTTACAGTTTATCTAAACAATCCAGCAAGTCTTGGTAAGAATGGACTTCATAAGTTGGCTGGGCTTGTGTGTGATTTTCGAGGTGATGGGGATTGTACCAGATAGTATCAATTCCAGCATTATTACCACCTTGAATGTCAGCGGTTAGGGAATCTCCAATCATCAGGGCCTTTTCTTTATCAAGTCCAGCAATCTCTTGACCAATTTTTTCAAAGAATAGTGCATCAGGTTTTTGAGTTTGCAACTGTTCAGAGATAAAGACTTGGTTGAAATAGGGAGCCAGACCAGATTGAGCCAAACGACCTGTCTGAATGGCAGTAATGCCATTTGTCGCAGCATACAAGTCATAATCACGTTCGATGAGGCTGTCCAAGAGTTCATGAGCACCCGACAGAGTTTGTCCCTGTTGGGCTAAGTAAAATTGGTAACGCTGGGCAAGTAACCTACCGTCTTTTTCCTGTCCAAAATGAGCAAATAAACGAGAAAAGCGCGTGTTAACCAGTTCTTGTTTACTGATTTTCTTTTGCTCCAAGTCCTTCCAGAGAGCCTTGTTCATAGGAACGTAGTATTCTTTATAGACTTGAATATCCGCAACTCCTTCTTCCTTTAGAAGTTGCGTCAAAGCCACATCCTCAGCAGCATCAAAATCAAGCAAGGTGTGGTCAAGGTCGAAGAGTAGAAATTTGTAGGACAATTTGAGAGATTCCCTTTCTATACATGGTGCAAAATTTAACATTTTGTTCAAATCTGTTTACATTATACCATAAAAATAGTAGTCACCCCTCTAGTTGACTACTATCATAATTCTATTTCCTGCTCACTTTTGAAAGTAAAGATCACAGTTTTATTTTCTGTATTGACGACTTACTCAACAAATGTATTCCAAATTTTTCATTAAACTCTGTTATAAGCCCTACTTGCTGAGAGAAGGGACTAACAAAATTGGCTAGCTTCGTCCCTCGACCTTGTATATCATTTTTTAACTGTTAATTGCTAATCTGAATGTTATTTACTATCCATTATTAACCCCCTTTTTTATTTTCAAATAAATTGACAATAATATTATAAAATTCCAAAACAACAATACAATATGACTAGTCGAAATCACTGAAGTTTTGAAACTTTCAGAAATCGCTTCATAATATATATATGGTGATGTAGCAGACAATACTCTTTCAATATAGGGCAAAACTAGTATTGGAAATATCAACAAAGTAGCCAGTGCTACCATTGAGCTTTTGAAAAATAAGGTTAAATAATAGGCAATAAAAGAACACAAAGTAGTACTCAATACATAAGAAATGAATACTATCAAGTTAATTTTCTCAATCGTTCCTTTAAAAAATAGGAAGAAAGAGATAATCAAAAATGATAGAATCGCTTGTAATACACAGTCTATCAACTCTACTATAATGATTTTTTGTGCACTGCTATTTTTGTTTCCAGTTAATAAGTATACTATTTTAGATTCTGGATTCTCGACTTCCGTAGAACCATTTATCAATCCACCTATCATAAATAAATAAGATGCAATTATCAGTATTTGATTCATTGATAACAACACATAATTATCATTGATTTTAAATTTTATCAAACTAAGAATGCAAGCAAGTAGGATAAGTGTTAACTGACTTAAAATTTGTAGTTTCACTGTATTCAGGCTATATTTTTTATAAAAAAGAGCATATACTGTTTCATCCATAATTCTTGTTCCTCTTATGTTTATACCAATCTTTACAATACATCATAATAGTTACTATCGATGCCTGAGACAATAATAGTAATAAACCATACATTTCCGAAGGATTGTTATTTTCTACTCTACCAAACGCAAATGACTTTGCGCCTATTAAGGGTAATAAATTTTCAATTGTCGGAGAAACAACTCTTAGTATGCCTGATAGAGTTATAACAAGAAGACTTATAATAACAATGACAGATGGAATAGACTTCTTTGTTATTTTTACTAAAAACATTGAAAGCAATGCCAATGTTATTGAAAAGATAATAATTCTAAACGTTACTTCTAAAATAAGACCTATATTGAGATAGTCCTGTAATGTTTCGTCTAACATCACATAGAGCATTGCACTATTTACCAGAGATAAAACAACAGTAAACGTACTAGCTACAATCATTCCAGAACAAATCTGACCTGTTAAAACTGTATGCCATTTGGGTGTTAGTAATTTAGTTAATGATTCCTGGCCAAATTTATACTCCGTAGATAGAATCAGTGCAAACAAGATTGGAAAAAATAGAATACTTGATTGATAAGGAGAAGATAATATCGCATCTCTTACTGTTTGAAACTTTGTCAATTGACTAGTCATATCTTCAAGCATAACGATTTCTGTATTACCATTAGCTATCGCATTAATTACTTGAATATTTTGAAAGGTAAAGAATATACTGATTCCAATTACAATTGCTACACCCATCCAGAAAAGTGGCAAGGATAGGATTTTATATAGTTCACTACGCGTATTTTTCATCAAGTTTACCTCATCTCATTTGTAACAGATCTAAAATATGCTTCCTCAAAAGAACCATACTCTTCAAGAACATCTTTACTGCTACCATCAATAACGACTTTACCATTAGATAACCCTACAATTTTATCAACTGTAAGTTCTAATTCATTCATATAATGACTTGTGATTAGAACAATTTTATCGTCCTTTACAAATTCTCTTAGAAACTCTCTAACCCATCTAATTCCATCTGGATCAAGTCCATTAATCGGTTCATCAAAAATAAGTATTTTAGGATTCGCTAAAATAGCCGTAGCCAACCCCAGTCTTTGCTTCATTCCAAGAGAATAGTCTTTTATCTTTTTATTACCAACATCCTGAAGACCAACGATTTTTAAACATTCTAAACATCTCTGCTTATCTATACCACTAGTTAAAGCAATCCACCTCAAGTGATTATAGGCTGTCCTTGTGGGATTTGGTTGAAAACTATCTAGAAACGTCCCTACATATCTGAAGGGATATTTCCCCAATTCTCCATAATTTTTTCCATCAAAAGTTGCTCTTCCTTCATCTGGAGAAATCAGGCCAAGCAATATTTTAAGTAAAGTTGATTTTCCAGACCCATTTGGCCCAATTAATGCTGTTACCTCCCCTTCGTTTGCCGTAAACGAAATTTCTGAAAGAACAATCTTATCGCTAAAAGCTTTACTAACATTTTCTATTTTAATCATATACTCTTGTCCTCCTTTTACAAATAGAATTTTTTGAAAGTTTTATAAGTTCACCTCTACACTACACATGCATTGGCTATGAAGGGTGATACTCACTATTAGTGTAGATGATAAACCATCATCTGCATTTTATATTGTACAAAACAAATATCAAAAAAATATCAGAATTTCTAATTTTTAAATAAATCATTTTGACCCAATATTCCCTCACTTCTTTTGTATATGGTATAATACTCTTATAGTTTATGGACTGTCATTTAGAATAGCATATCTAACACTACCACAGTCACATATATTCTGGTGAAAACTTGTATAAAGAAAGCTCAATATCATTTTAAAAATACATCTAACCATTGTGACTGGAGTCGTATTTGAAATTGGATGAAATATGTGAGGAGAATTCACTTATGAAATATAAAATCCTGGTTATTGATGATGATATATCCATCTTAAGATTAGTACGAAATGTTCTAGAGCATAAAAACTTTGTCGTTGACACGCGAACTTCTATTCCAGAGATTGATATATGCCATTTTATCGGCTACGATTTGATTATTTTAGACATCATGATGCCACACAGTGGAATTGAAATTTGTAGGTATATCCGAGAATTTATTTCCGTGCCAATCATATTTCTAACATCAAAAAATTTGGAAGAGGATGTTGTATACGGCATACAGTCTGGTGCAGATGACTATATCACAAAGCCATTCAGCATTCCAGAGCTAGTAGCAAGAATACAGATGCATATCCGTAGAGAAGTACGCAATAATAATTCTAATGAAATTCTACAATTTGGACCAATCGCAATTGATAAAATTAAAGAAGAACTTAGGGTTGCAGATGTACATATACCCACTACAAAAAGAGAGTTCCAATTAATTTTATTACTCTCCAGCAATCCAAATAAAAAATTTTCAAACGTAGAACTTTTTGATTATCTTTACCCTCATGATTCTGAGACACAGGAAAGATCAATTACAGAGTATGTATACCAAATAAGGCAAAAATTAAAGCCTTATGAAATTAATCCGATTAAAACAATCTGGGGAGGTGGTTATCAGTGGACAGGTATCTAACTTTTAACCAAATGATTAAACAAACATATTTTAAGATTTTAAGACAATTCCTCATTAATCTTTTTCTATTTTATTTGCTACCGATGTCACTTACTGCATTTACTAATATTACTGAAAAAAATGCAGGGGCATTTACGATTTATTTCAGCACAGCTTCTTGGATTTATATTAGTCTGATTTTACTTTTTATCATTACTAAAAATATGAGAGATCTTTTAGAAAAGATTAAACAAGAAACAATCATTGTATATAATCAAAGTATACTAGGCGATACAAATGAAAATGACTCAGCTAAGTTGACCTTGATTGAACTGATTGAAACAAGACAAAAAATTCAAGAAATGCAGTCTACAATTAAAAAAATAATTCAATCTGAAAAGCAGCAAAAACAGGAATTAATGTTTCAAGTCTCGGCTGCAGCGCATGATTTGAAAACACCTTTAACTGTTATTCAAGGAAATGCTCAATTTTTACAATCTATGTATATTCCTGGAAATATAGGGCAATGTTTGGAAGACATTGATCTTGCCAGTCAACAACTTAATCTATACTTTAACCAACTCATCAATTATTCTAAAACATTCTATAATGATACTTCCAATTGGGAGAGTTTGTCTTCGGATTACTTATTTGAATTATTTGAACAAGAAATTAAGTTAATTACTGATAAAAAGGCCGATATTCAATTTTCAAACAACTTACCAGCCTCTATTTATTTAACGCTTAACCTAAACTTATTTCTAAGAGCTATCCTAAATATTGTAAATAATGCAATTGACCATTCCCAAAGTAGTTATCCAACAATAAAAATAAACTACAAATTAATAGATAATCAATTTTATATCTCAATATGGAATAGCGATTCTTCATTCACAGAAAATTTACTCGAAAAGTATGGACTATTATTCTATCAAGATAAACAAGCAACAGATTCAGAGAAACGAAGCAATTTTGGTATCGGGTTAGCGTTTGTTAAAAGGGTAGCTAAGATTCATGGAGGGCAAGTAAATTTGAGTAATTTTGATAATGGTGCTCTTGTCACTATTTGCATACCAATCTAGGCTATAATTTAAATTTAAAACTCAAATTGTATATACTACTCTATCAAAATATTCTCTTGAAATCTTGGATTAGTTTTACTAGAGTTTATATGTAATATTATACAAATGTTTCCAAGCTACTTTCCAGTCCTTTGTACTCATCAAGATAATGACCTAATTCCTCTTACATTATTCCTATTTATACTGCAACGTATTTCTATAAAAAAGTCTTGGAACAAGTTTGTTCCAAGACTTTTTTATAGACGACTGTATCAATTTACTATTCCAGTTTAAATTAATTGAGCTCTTTTGATATTGACAAATTTAGTAAAATATATCATTCTGACTCTAGTTTAGTAACTCTGTAGAAGCTTTATATTTTCATCATCTCACCCATCTATCTATCATCCTATATCAGAAAAAAAGCTATTCGAATCATTTTCTAGTCAACATTTCTCAGAATCAAGCTATTCTAAGCGTCTAACAGCTCAATTCCTTTAATATCAGTGTAATTCTAAACTTAGAATTACATCGATATAAATGTTTTGGTGCTATTCTAAGTTTATGACAAACCTAAATTTTAATTTTAGAAGGATTCTAAAGCTAGAATAGCTCTAAAATTACGAGCACTAAACTATTCGAAACTTATAAGAATCTTTTCCAACCTTCACAAGCACTTCAATTAACGTTTCTTACAATTCCTCTGATGAGCTTTGAGTTTTTTCAGAGCCCAATCATAGTGACTGGAGGTGGCACTCACAAAGTAGGAGCCTAGACTTGTCCCACCCGTCCATTTATAGATACCTATGGTAAAGAGTTGGTCATTACTGAAGCCTTCCATCAACTCTAAAACCTCTCTATGAGATTGATCGAGGAGTTTGGAGGCTTCTTCTAAGGAAGTTCTCTGGTGCTTCTTCCAAAAAGCGACATTCATTTCTCCATAAGTTTTCCAATTATAAGGTTCGGGGAGAAAAGGTCTTTCATGACCCTTTTGATTAGAATCTACCCAATTCAAAAGTAACTGATGCCATTCGTAGAGATGGATTAGAACATCCCGTAGATTTTTATCTCTTTTCCAGTGAGCTTCTTTTTTCTTTTGGTCTTTTGAAAAATCAAAAGGAGTCTGTAGCTCCTCTTCACTTAACTGAGAAATTAGGAGATTAAGTTTTTCATAGTTTCCCTTAGAGGCTAACACTAGATCCTCTTTTGTTTTTGGTCTAGGCATAGGAGTTCTCCCTTCGTTTTCTAGTAGGTTAAGGTGTTTTCTTACTTCATTATACCATAAGAAAACTGGCTGTTTCTCTCAACAACCAGTTTCTTCATTTTTTATGCTAATTCCTTACTGTTCTTCTTCTGAAGGAAAAGCGATCCTATAGTCAGCAAAGCAAAGGCAAGACCAACATACCAGTAGGGTTGATCTAGTGTCGTTGAACGACCTGAGAGGTTGACGATTCCGCGAAAGAGCATTCCAGCTGTTAGGACTGCAACTGCCGAGTTCCACAAGTTTAGACTGAGTCGTGCTAAATTTGGAATAATTTTCAACAAGATTACCAAAATGATACCTCCTACTAGAGGGACCACAAAGAGATAGTGCATGTGGAGGGAGGTCTCACCAAAACTAAAGGACTCGTAGATACGGCTAAATGCTAAGAAGAAAATAGTGAGGAGACTATAGCCAACGAGTATTTTTTTGAGGCGTTTGTTTTTGTTTTTAATAACCGATGTAGACAATATCACTCACCGCCCTTTCTGATATCTTGCTTCCACCTGTAGTCGGTTTATTGATTACCTGACCGTTAAAGTAGAGAGTTGAGGATCCACCACCATCAAGGTTATAGGCTGTCTTCACTCCGTAAGATTTCATCACTTCTGCCATCTGGTAAAGTGATAAGCCTTTGCTTTCAGAGGTACGACCATCCGAAACGACGATGATGTAGTGATTTTCATCGATAATCCCGATGGCAGTACGAGGATTCGATGACATGGCCTGACCGACTTCTGTATTGGTATCAACAGATATTTCTCCATTCTCAACTAGAGACGGACCAAATGCCAGTAAATTGACGACACCGTCCTGAACCAACTGATCGGCTGAAACTTGGTCCTCGTAGATGATTTTAAAGGAGCCGTCCTTGTAAATAGCAAGGTCACCGTTACTAGCGTCTTCACGGACACTGTCCCGATAGACAACTCCATTACGGATAACATAACCAGAACTATTGGCTCCATAGTAGTCACCGTTGACAGCTAGAATAGCATTGTTTTCAGCAGCCGTTACAGAGGTTTTAGCTGTGACGTTGGTTCCATAGGAGTTTTGAGCTAGAGCTGTTTTCAGATAGTCCGATGAACTAAGGGTTATATCTGCCACATAGACTTGCGTTTCATTGACAGTCTTTTCAGTGAGGGTGACACTGATATTTCCATCTGAATAGCTAGTATCCGTCACCTGGGCATTTTTTGCTGCCTGACTTGCTGCTGCGGTGTTAGAGGCTGAGCCGGTATTAGATACAGTGGAAATCGTTTCAGCGAGTACAAAGGTCTTCAACATTGAATAGGTAAAGGAGCTTGTCAGGAGCAAGCCCAAGACCGAAGCGTATAGATAGGGTTTCTTTAAAACTTTCATAATGGGCTACAGGTCCTTTCTTTGAAAATAAAGCGAGTTTGAACTGTCCAAGAGAGAATAAAGAGCATGATTCCGACAAGAATCTTCGCAATCAGCAAATTGACTCCAAGACCTGAATTAAAGAGACGAATCAGGATGGTGTCTAAGATAAAGAGACCAACTGCTAATCCAAAATAACCTGTTCCTGTTTTAAAACTGCTCGCCTTGTTCTTAAAGACCAATTTTTTGTTGGTAGAAAAGTTAAAGATGGAGCTAGTCACACGTGCCAAACCATTTGAGAGGAGAACATGAAGACCTGTCGGAATAAAGCTCAAGCATAGAATAGAGAGAGCGTAGACCACATAATCTACGATAAAACTACTAAAAGACGAGAGAGCAAACTTTAAAATATTTTTATAAATCATCAAGCCATCTCGAATAGGTCGGAAGTGAGAAGCCTCATTGTCGTTGATATAGACTGTTTCAATCGGAACTTCTAAGAGTGGGTAGGCTTGACTTGCTTCGAGGAGCATGTTCATCTCGTATTCATACCGTTGTCCTTCTACCTTGAGCATAAAAGGGATCATATCCGTTGAAAAGGCACGTAATCCTGTCTGTGTGTCGGATACAGCGACACCCGTTTGCAGTTTAAACAAGATACGAGTCAAGCTATTTCCAAAGCGACTACGCAAGGGAACCTTGCCAGTAAAGGCACGGACACCAAGGACAAGTGTATTAGGATTTTCATTTGATTTGGTCAAGCTGCGAAATATGTCCCAGATCCTGTGCTGTCCATCTGCGTCTGCTGTAACCACAGTCCCTGGCTTATTGAGAGACTGAATGTGCTCAAAAGCTGTTTTCAGAGCTTGACCTTTTCCTTGATTGACCTGGTGGTGAAGCACCGTCGCAAAATCCTTCGCTCGAGCAAAAATGTCTTGGCATTCTGCCGAACTTCCATCATCAATGACAATGATGTAAAAATCGCTCTTATTGTGAATCTTTTCAATCAATTTGATGAGATTGTAGTCAGGTTCGTAAGCTGGAATAACTAGATAGTTCATATTTACACCTCTTTCTTTGATGATTGGAAAAGTATACAAGTAAATGCTTAAAAATTCCTTATACTTAAATTAAAGTAAAATCAGATTTATTGTTTTTCTCATAAATTCGTTCAATCAAAGAAAGAAAAACTCTGTAAAAGCTATCTTCTACAGAGTTCGATTTGCATCTTTATAAAATGTCAGAAAATGATCTAGTACTTAATCACTGGTATCCATAATTCCATTTGATAGTCTGGTGACGACATGTCTCCTTCAGTATAGACTTCGAAGTCTGGCGCTCCTGAGTGGCGATAGCCTGTTTCAGGGAAAAAGACCTCCAAGACATATTTCCAAGCATTGTGAATGCTAGCTGGTATAGGGCCTTTGACTGGTACGATAGCATATTCAGCGGCTGGGACATCTTTGATGGACAGACCTAGTTCTTCTGCTTTAGCTTTATCCGTCACATCATAAGCAGCCATATAGTTGATGATTTCGCCTTCTTTGACATCCGAGCAGACACCAAAGGATTGCCCACTACCCAAACTTTCTAGGTTTTCAACGCTGTGATTGTTATAGAGATTCTCCCAAGCAGACGGGCACTGACTATTGTCAATAGCTTCCAATAGGACACCTGCCACGGTAAATGCAGGCTTCTTTTGAATCTTGATATCCATGTTCTTTCCTCCTGTAATCTTTAAGGATAATTGAAGTCTAGGAAAGACCCGATAAGGTTTTCCATTTCGAACTTCTGAGGGAGTTGCCCCATGGAATTTCTTAAAGGCCGCACTAAAAGCATCCGCAGAGTCGTAGCCATATTTCAGTGCTATATCGATGACTTTCTCAGAGTCTTCCCGCAAGTCTGTCACAGCTTCTGACAACCTGCGATTGCGCAAGTATTCTGCTAAAGTCATATCTGCTAGGATGGAAAATAGTCTACTAAAGAGAGGGTAAGAATAGCCCGATAACTGCTGAAATCTTTTCATATCCACTTCTCCAGTCAGCTGCTGCTCCAAATAATCCATGGTTTGATTGAATTGATGCATCATATTCTTCTTTTCTTACCTCCATAAGATACAAAGGTCGTTAAAAGCAAAGTGAAAATTGGAAAATTGACGGAGGGGCTCCTGCTCCGAGAAAATTTCATCTTTTTCACACAGCTTTTAGGCCGTGTTCAATTCTAACTATAGTCTAACAGATATAAGATACTTCCGCCCCAGAATTTTTGTACAAGATTTAAAGGTGTAAAATCTATAACTTATCTTTTAATTTCTCAACAAAGAGATAGGCTGCTGGGCAGGTCAAGGTATTCTTAATCGTCAAATGGTTGATTTGATGGATCTTTTTCCTATCTGTATGGGGAAATTCACGACAGGCCTTGGGACGAACATCATAGATGGAGCAGAGATTGTCTCCTCCTAGAAAGGGGCAAGGCATGGATTTGAAAACCTTATCCCCATCTTCATCCACCTGAAGGAATTCCGCTTCAAAAGCCGGTAATTTCATCTTAAAGTACTTAGCGATACGGATGATATCTGCTTCTTTAAAGTCAGGCCCCAAAGTCTTGCAACAGTTAGCACAGGCAGTACAATCAATCTCAGCAAAGACTTCTTGGTGAATCTGCTGCGCAATCTTATCTAAGTTTTTAGGAGGTTTTTTCTTTAGATTAGCTAACACTTTGCGGTGCTCCTTCTGCTTTTGCAGTGCTAGTTGGTGGTAATACTCAATATCAATCTCTTTAGACATAATTTCTTCCTAATACAAGTGTTTTTGTCTATTATACCATAAACTCTGCCCCCTTTTTGCTCCCTGAACAGAAAAAAAGCCCTTCGGAAAAAATCCGAGGGGCTAAAAACGTTGTTAAATCAACGATAATTTTTCAAGTTATCTATTAAAAATAATCATTAATCCTATCTTCAAACCAGTTTCTTCTCCTAGCTCTAGATAATTCCAAGTTAATAGAAAATTTTCCAACTGTAAATGCACTATATAGACAAATCACAAATTTTTCAAACCAATTCATTTCTTCGATATATTGTTTAAAGCAAAGATAACAATAATGTTCTTGTAACGGCTCTAATGCTTTTATACGTTCCCTATTATTATCGGCATATTTTTCATTTATTTCATGATAACGTTTTGAAAAATCAGGATCATGTTCAATTTCGTCATCAAATGTTGCCATTGCAAAATCTAACGAACTAATATAATACCCCTCTATCAGTGCTCGTCTAGAAAAAACAATTAATGCTATGAATGCAGCGATTAAAGCGAGAACACCTCCGACCATATCCCAAAATTCAGAGGCATAAAAATTTCCAGAGATTAGATAGTTAAAGCCGAAAAGAATAGCCACAAAAAGAATTATCCATAATAAACCTTTAGCGATAAAATCCGTTCCAAATGATCTACGTTCCCATTTTTGCTTAATCTTCAAGTTTATCTCCTTTTTTGAGGTCTATTATATTTTATCATACAATCAACTAGATATCTACCAACTCATGATACGCTCCCATATTCGGTAATGGAATAATACTAAAATACAAATCTGAGTAAGTTTCAAACCATTTATTCAGCTTGTTATAGGCTGGCGACTGACTAACAAATAATATACGTTGACAAGCTCCAGTCAAAAAAGCACTAAGGGGAAGAGTCCCAAAGTGCTTTTTTATAGCTTTACAGCCTCTAATCAAATAAAGAGCTTATTTTTTCAAGTTGTAGAATGATTTCAATCCACGGTATTCAGCAACTTCACCAAGTTGATCTTCGATACGAAGCAATTGGTTGTATTTAGCGATACGGTCTGTACGTGAAAGTGAACCAGTCTTGATTTGTCCTGCGTTAGTTGCAACTGCGATGTCAGCAATTGTTGAATCTTCAGTTTCACCTGAACGGTGTGATACAACGGCAGTGTAACCAGCTTCTTTCGCCATTTCGATAGCGTCGAATGTTTCAGTAAGAGTACCGATTTGGTTAACTTTGATAAGGATTGAGTTAGCAGCACCTTCTGCAATACCTTTTTCAAGGTAAGAAGTGTTTGTTACGAAGAAGTCGTCACCAACCAATTGTACTTTACCACCAAGACGTTCAGTAAGAGCTTTCCAACCGTCCCAGTCGTTTTCGTCCATACCATCTTCGATAGTGATGATTGGGTATTTGTTTACCAATTCTTCAAGGTAGTCGATTTGTTCTGCAGCAGTACGTACAGCTGCTCCTTCACCTTCGAATTTAGTGTAGTCGTAAACTTTACGTTCTTTATCGTAGAATTCTGATGAAGCACAGTCAAATCCGATAAATACGTCTTTACCAGGAACATATCCAGCAGCTTCGATCGCAGCAAGGATAGTTTCAACACCGTCTTCAGTTCCTTCAAAACGAGGAGCGAATCCACCTTCATCACCTACGGCAGTTTCCAAACCACGTGATTTAAGGATTTTCTTAAGAGCGTGGAAGATTTCAGCACCCCAACGAAGAGCTTCTTTGAATGATGGTGCACCAGCAGGTACGATCATGAATTCTTGGAAAGCGATTGGAGCGTCAGAGTGAGAACCACCGTTGATGATGTTCATCATTGGAGTTGGAAGAACTTTAGTGTTGAATCCACCAAGGTAGCTGTAAAGTGGGATTTCAAGGTAGTCAGCAGCAGCACGAGCTACAGCGATAGACACACCAAGAATTGCGTTTGCACCCAATTTACCTTTGTTAGGAGTACCGTCAAGTGCGATCATAGCACGGTCGATAGCTTGTTGGTCACGTACATCGTAGCCGATGATTGCTTCAGCGATGATGTTGTTTACGTTGTCAACAGCTTTTTGTGTACCAAGACCACCGTAACGAGATTTGTCACCGTCGCGAAGTTCAACTGCTTCGTGTTCACCAGTAGAAGCTCCTGATGGAACCATACCACGTCCGAAAGCACCTGATTCAGTATAAACTTCTACTTCAAGTGTAGGGTTACCGCGTGAGTCTAGGACTTCGCGAGCGTAAACATCAGTAATAATTGACATTTTTTACTCTCCTTTGAGTTAAATTTTTTACACCTCTATGATACCTTAAAAATAAGCGTTTTTCAAGAAAAAACGTTATCTTTGTGCAAATTTTCCTTAACTTTATAAAGTAATCGCTTTCTTTTGTCTGTTTTCTTGCGATTTTTGTGATATACTGTTTTTATGACAGATTTATCAAAACAACTACTAGAAAAAGCTCATGGTGGGCCGAAATTAAACCCAGATGAACAACGCCGCTATCTCGGAACTTTTGAGGAAAGAGTTCTTGGCTACGCTGATATCAGTACTGCCAATAGTCCTGAATTAGAACATGGATTTTTCTCTATTTTAGAAAGCTTTCAAGAAAAGGTAGAGGCACTTTTTGTGAAGATCTCTCCAAATATAGAGTTTGACAAACAGGTCTTTTACTTAAAACAAGCAAAGGAAAGCAACTGTCAGGCGACTATTGTTTCAGATGATCATATCACCTCTCCTTTCGGTCTTGTCATTCATACAAATGAACCTGTTCAAGTAGACGAAAAGGACCTTAGACTTGCATTCTCAAGCCTCTGGGAAGAGAAAAAGGCAGAGCCACCTAAAAAATCCATCTGGAAGAAATGGTTTGGTTAATGATTTCTCATATTTAATAAACGACCAATATTAGTAGATGTGTGCTCCAAATAGAGACTTGCATTTTTCAAACTGTCTTCCAAAAGTTCACTTTTCTCTAAAATGGAAAAGGCTGCTTGTATATTTTCGAATGGTAGGGAAGGTAAATCCTCGGAAAGACTACCACAAATAGCGATAACTGGAACTCCTTCAGGAGTTCTTTTTGCTACACCAATAGGAGCTTTTCCAGCAAAGCTTTGACTGTCCAGTCTACCTTCTCCAACGATAACCAAGTCGGCCCCTGCAACTTTCTTGTCAAAGTCAATCAAATCTAAGCAAGTGTCAATACCAGATACGATACAGGCCTCAGCAAAGGCACAGAGCCCAGCCGCAATCCCACCACCAGCTCCCGCTCCCTTCAGAGACAGGGTTGATGGCGAGAATTTTTCATAAAACTCCTGTATAGCCAAATCTACTGTCTCAAACAAAGCAGGATCCAAGCCCTTTTGTTTTCCAAATGTATAGGTTGCCCCTTGATGACCACATAGAGGGCTCACAACATCTGCTAAAATGCGGATTTTCACATCTTCAGGAATCCTATACAACTTGCTATTTGAAACTGACTCGAACTCAAGCAAAGTCTGACCGCAAGCTGGCAATTCTTTTCCATTCTTGTCATAAAAACGATAACCCAGACCAGCAGCGATGCCTATTCCACCGTCATTACTAGCCGTACCACCAACTCCGATATAGATTTCTTTCATCCCTTGATCAATGAGATGGCGAATCAACTCTCCAATACCTTGAGTTTGGATGTGGAGAGGGTTTCGTTTCTCCTGCGGAATCTTTCCTAAACCAACCAAGTCAGCAACTTCAAAGAGCGCTATTTGGCCTTTTTGAAAGTAGCGCATGGATTCTTTTAGGCCAAAAGGTCCTGTCACCTCTTGCCATTTTTCTTCGAGTTCAAGAGAATGTCGAATAGCATCTTCAGTTCCTTCCCCACCATCACCTACAGGGCAAAGCAGACATTCTACATCTGCTATTGACCGTTCAAAACCCCTTTTTATAGCTTTGGCGACCTCTTCTGCCGTCAAACTTTCTTTAAAAGAATCGGGTGCAATTACAATTTTCATAGTTCCCTCTCATTCTAAGAAATCAATCAAAGGTAGAACTTCTAAAAGATCCCTCGTATCTATATGACAAGTTATCTCTGTTTTTACGATCTCCTTGGCACAAAAGGCTATACCGTGACCTGCTGACTTTAACATCAAGAGATCATTGGCACCATCACCGATGGCAATCGTTCTTTCTTTGGGCAGTTCTAATTCCTTTCTCAATCTCTCAAGAGTAGCTTTTTTTACTTGACCTGTCACAATTTCACCAACTAATTTACCTGTTAAAAAGTCGTCTTTGACTTCCAACTGGTTAGCGGAGAAATAGGAGATACCAAGGGATTCTGCTAATCTCTCAACTATTGGTGCAAATCCACCAGACACTAGACCGACTAGGATGCCCTTCTTTTGAAGTATGGAGATAAATTCTTGAGTATTCTTGGACAGATGAATGGATTTGAAGACAGTATCAAAGACCGAAACCGGAAGACCTTTTAACAAAGCTACCCTCGCTCGCAAACTTGTTTCAAAGTCCAGTTCATCTCGCATTGCCTGTCTTGTAATCTGTGAAATTTCTTCTTCGCAACCTGCTTCTCTTCCTAAAAGATCAATCACTTCTTCTGCTATCAGGGTGCCGTCAACGTCCATGACACACAAGCCTTTTACTTGAGACATAAACTTTCCTTTCTAAACAGCCCAAAAATCGTATGAAAGAATCATACGATTTTATCTATTAGTTGACTAAACTATGGTACAAGTCTAGGTAAGATTTGCAGGCTGTATCCCATGAGAAATCACATTCCATAGCTTGTTTTTGTAGATTTCTCCAAACTTCCGGCTGGTACTTATAAACATCCAAGGCTGTTTGGAAACTCCAGTTAAGCCAGTATGGTGTTAAATTGTCAAAGCTAAATCCAGTTCCAGTTCCTTCGATTGGATTGAAGGATTGAACCGTATCACGCAAGCCACCCACTTCATGAACCAATGGTAGAGTTCCATAGCGCATCGCCATCATTTGAGACAAGCCACATGGTTCAAAACGACTTGGCATGAGGAAGAGATCACAAGCTGCGTAGATTTCTTGAGCGAGCTTGACGTCAAAAGTGATATTTGCTGATAGCTTGTCTGGATAGACTTGCGCAAACCATGAGAAGGAATGTTCAAAAGCAGGATCTCCTGTTCCTAAAAGGACTATTTGAACGTCCTCCTGTAAGAAACGATGCAAGCTTTCTACCACAACATCAAAACCTTTTTGGCGGGTCAATCGAGAGACAATCCCAACTAGAGGAACATCTGCTCGCACTGGTAACCCAACTCTCTCTTGCAATTTTGCTTTGTTTTGAGCTTTTCCAGACAAATCTTCCTTATCAAAATGATAGTCTAAAAGTGGGTCTGTTTGAGGATTATAAAGATCTGCGTCAATACCATTGACAATACCTGAAACCTTACCTGACTCCATCCGAAGAATCTGGTCCAAACCGCAACCAAACTGACTGGTCATAATCTCGTTCGCATAGCTAGGGGAAACGGTTGAGACACGATCCGCGTAGAGAATCCCCGCTTTCATCCAGTTGAGACAATCATTCCAGCGAAGGGTCCCATCAGCATAGCGTTCAAACCCAACACCGAATAAATCCCACAACATTCCTTCAGAAAATTGACCTTGAAATTCCAAATTGTGAATGGTTAAAACTGTTCTGATACCTTGATATGCCTGAATCCAATGGTATTTTTCTTTTAACAAGAAGGGAATCATGGCTGTGTGGTAATCATGAACATGGAGAAGGTCAGGGATAAAGTCGATGCGCTCCATGGCCTCAAGAGCAGCCAGTTGGAAAAAGGCAAAGCGTTCACCGTCGTCAAAATCACCGTACACATGACCACGGAAGAAATAATACTGATTATCAATGAAGTAGAAAGTAACCCCATTCAAGACCGTTTTCTTAATACCACAGTACTGTCTACGCCATCCTACACTAACTTCAAAGTGGAGAACATCCTCTATCTGGTCTCCCAACTTTGCTTCTACCATATCATAATAAGGCAAGAAAACTGCAACTTCGTGCCCCGCTTTTACAAGTGATTTGGGAAGTGCACCAATGACATCGCCCAAACCACCTGTTTTTGAAAAGGGTGCTCCTTCTGCCGCTACAAATAAAATTTTCATGAATAAATGTCCTCTGTTACTGTTTCACCCTTCTTAACTACAACTGGATGTTCTGCTGTGCCTCGAATGACAACACCGTCCGCAACTTCAACGCCCTTGTCCAAGATAGCATATTCAACTCGGGCACCTTGACCAATCACAACACGAGGGAACAAAACGCTGTTCTTCACAACACTATCTTTGTGAATATAAATGTTACGAGATAGGACTGACTGAACTACTTCACCCTCAATGATACTACCAGAAGCAAACTGAGAAGTACTTACTTTTGAAGTATTCGCATAGTAGGTTGGTTCTTCATTCTTAACTTTGGTATAAATTTTTTGATTTGGTGAGAAAAGAGAGTAGAATTTTTTAGATTCAAGCATATCAATATTTGCTTGATAATAGGACTGAACAGAATGAATGTTTGCTAAGTAACCTGTGTATTCGTAAGCAAAAGCTCCTTCTTTTACAGCTAAATCGCGAAGAACATAGCGCAACTTTTCAGGATATTCCTTCTGAGCCTCTTCTTCAAGTCGTTCAATCAACCAAGGAGTGTCCACAACAAAGATATCTGTAGACATGTTGAAGAGTTCATCTGTAGATTTATTATCAAAGAGTTTGTGCGAACGAACATGGTCAGTCTCATCGATTTCCAGAATAGCATTCACATCAGAAATGTCTTTCTTTGGAAGTTTCTTATATACAACTGTGATCGGACCATTCGTTGTATTGTGTAGGTGGAAGACTTGATTCAAGTCAATATTCACTAATACATCACAGTTAATCGAAACGGTTTGGTTTGAACCCGAACGTCTCAAGTAGGTAAGTAGCTGTTGGTAATACTCTTTTCCAACCGTACTGCTTTCAACACGAGTATTGTAAATTCCTAGATAGTAGTGACTTAGAAGGGTTGACAAGCCCCACTCACGACCTGAACGGATATGGTCGAATACTGAGCTGATATTATCTTGTTGGAAAATACCAAAGATACTACGAACACCTGCATTTGCAAGACTGGAAAGGGGGAAGTCAATCAAACGGTATTTCCCACCGAAAGGCAAGCTAGCTACCGGACGGTGTTCTGTTAACGTTGACATATCATGAAAACCAACTGTGTTTCCTAAAATGGCTGAATATTTATCAATCTTCATCTGTTGCTACCCCCACTACTTCATTGTATCCTACTACTTGTACTTCGTCCGTTCCGTCAATCTCTACGCCGTCAGCAATAATGGCACCCTCACCAATGATAGCACGAGTAATCTTTGCGCCATGGCCAATAATAGCTCCGCTCATGATGACAGAATCAACGACCTCAGCGCCTTCACGTACTTGTGCTTCTGTTGAAAGAATCGAACGTTTTACAGTTCCATCTACAAAACAGCCATCCACGACCAATGAATCTTCAACGTGAGCATGCGCACCAAAGTAGTTTGGTGGTGAAATCAAGTTTCTTGAGTAAATTTTCCACTGACGATTGCGACTATCCAAGGCATTTTCTGGTGAAATGTACTCCATATTGGCTTCCCAAAGTGACTCAATCGTACCAACGTCTTTCCAGTACCCATTAAATTCATAGGCATAGACACTTTCACCAGACTCGAGATAGTTAGGGATAACGTTCTTACCAAAGTCTGACATATCCACATTGCTCTTTTCAGCAGCAACAAGCATATTGCGAAGCCGTTTCCAGTCGAAAATATAAATTCCCATAGAAGCCTTTGTAGACTTAGGTTGAGCAGGTTTTTCTTCGAATTCAACGATACGGTTATTGGCGTCTGTGTTCATGATACCAAAACGGCTAGCTTCTTTGAGCGGTACGTCTAGGACAGCTACTGTCAAACTGGCATTATTATCCTTATGGGACTGAAGCATATCATCGTAGTCCATCTTGTAGATGTGGTCACCAGAAAGAATCAAAACATACTCAGGATTAACACTGTCGATGTAGTCAATGTTTTGGTAGATAGCGTGACTAGTCCCTTCAAACCAACGGTTTCCTTCGCTGGCTGAATAAGGTTGTAAAATAGAGACACCTGAATTGATACCGTCCAATCCCCAGCTAGAACCATTTCCGATATGGTTGTTCAAAGCGAGAGGTTGGTATTGCGTAATCACACCAACATTATGGATTCCAGAGTTTGCACAGTTGGAAAGAGCAAAGTCAATGATACGGTAGCGCCCACCGAATTGCACTGCCGGTTTGGCAATGCTTTGAGTGAGTTTTCCGAGACGTGTTCCTTGCCCACCCGCAAGGATCAAAGCTAGCATTTCATTCTTCATTTTCTACTCCTTTATAAAGACATGTGAACGTTAAAATCGAAAGAAGGTCGGAAGTCAAACTTTTTTATAAAAATAATAGGAAATCCATTTCTCTTGTGTTTCAAGTCCAATACAAGTACATCCGTTTTTAAAATCTAAAAAATATCATCAACAGCCCATTATTCTTTTTTCTTAGCTGGTTTCAAACGACGCTTGATCTTCCAGATACTTGCTCCCATGGCAGGCAAGGTAAAGGTCAAAGTCTGCTCATAATCTTTCCATAAGCCTTCTTGAGTCTGAACTGTTTGATTGTGCTCTTTCCACACACCTCCCCATTCTTCTAATTCTGTATTCCAAACTTCTTCGTAAATACCTGCAACAGGTAAACCAATCGTAAATTCCTTACGTTCAACTGGTGCCATATTAAAGACACAGACTAACATTTCGTCCTTCTTGCCCTTACGAATAAAGGAAAGGACACTCTGATCTCTATTATCAGCATCGATAATCTCTATACCATCATAACTAGTATCAATTTCCCAAAGACAGCGATGGTCTTTATAGAATTGATTCAGTTGTGAAGTGAAATGCTTCATCTTGGCATTCATCGGATCTTCTAGATTAGACCATTCCAACTGCTCCTCAGACTTCCACTCTAGGAATTGCCCGTACTCACTACCCATGAACAAGAGTTTCTTACCTGGATGACAAATTTGATAGGTGTAGAGATTGCGCAGACCTGCGAACTGATTGTAGCGATCACCCCACATCTTATGCATCATACTCTTCTTACCATGAACCACTTCATCATGTGAGAAAGGTAAGAGATAGTTTTCATTGAAAACATACATAAAGCTGAAAGTCACCAGATTAAAATCATACTTGCGATAAATCGGATCTTCCTCGTAGAAACGGAGAATGTCGTTCATCCAGCCCATGTTCCACTTATAGTCAAAGCCAAGGCCGCCCATTTCTTTCATACCAGTAATCTTTGTTGCTGATGAACTTTCTTCTGCAATCATCATGATATCTGGATGAGCTAACTTAATCACTGTGTTCAAACGTTGAAGGAAATAATAACCTTCGTAGTTAAGGTTTCCACCATCTTTGTTTGGAGTCCAAGGAGCATTATCATAATCTAGATACAGCATATTGCTCACTGCATCGACCCGAATACCATCTAAGTGGTAAAAATCAATCCAAAATTTAATACTTGAAATCAGGAAAGACTGGACCTCATTTTTCCCGAGGTCAAAATTCAGTGCACCCCAACCATAGTTATGAGCCTTGTTGTGATCTTGGTATTCAAAAGTTGGTGTACCGTCATAATATGCCAAGGCATCATCATTAATGGTGAAATGACCTGGAACCCAGTCTACGATAACACCAATGTTATTTATATGACACTCTTCAACGAAATCTTGGAATTCCTCAGGTGTACCATAGGAATGTTCAAAAGCAAAGTAACCCATAAGCTGATAGCCCCAGCTCAATCCAAGTGGGTGAGCCATTAAAGGCATGAACTCAATATGTGTATAGTTCATCTCAACTAAGTATGGAATCAACTCGTCTTTCAGTTGCGAAAAAGTATAGGGACTGCCATCTGAATTTCTCTTCCAAGATCCTGCATGGGCTTCATATATATTAACTGGTCTCTCGAAAAATCCCAGACGTTTGCGACGTGCTAACCAAAGGCCATCTTTCCATTTCTTTTCACGGATATTGGTCAGAACTGCTCCTGTACCCGGTCTAGCTTCAAAATAAACTGCCAACGGATCGATCTTCATAATCTGGTGACCATTTGCACGCGTGATATGATATTTATAAATCTGACCTTCCTGAGCTTGACTCGTAAAGACTTCCCAAACACCTGCTTCATTACGAACCATAGGAATCTGATTCTCAACCCAATCGGTAAAATCACCAACTAGATGAACTGTTTGTGCATTTGGGGCCCAAACCCTAAAGGTATAGCCTATTTCTCCGTTTTTCTCCTCTCTATGCGCTCCTAAATAATGCTGGAGGTGAAAGTTCTCACCTGTAGTAAAGGTTCTTAATGCTTCTTGATTATTCATTCAATCCCCTTTCTTTTGTAAGCGTTTTCTATAATTCTATTATACACTCTTTTAAGATAACTTTCAAGTAATTTACGAAGGAAATCATATTTTTTTATGAAAGCCTTCAAAAAATTACCTAGCATTTTAAAAAAGATATCCAGAAAATAGAACACGAAACAATTTCCATATATTTTTTTATTATAATAGCAGAATATTCGTTTTTTATCAATTTTAAACTGTATTTTTTTGAAAAGAATAAAATCAGGAAGTAATTTTCCTGATCTTATAAATTATCCCACATCAAAAACAATGGATTTGACATTTGTCATCGCTTCGATACTATATTTAATTCCTTGCACTCCTGCACCAGAACCTTTTACACCAAGGAATGGGAAATTATCTGGTCCACGTTGTGTTTTATTATTAATATGAACGGTACCAACTTCAAGTTTTTCAGCAATTTCAAACGCCTTCTTAAAGTCATTTGTAAAGACTGAAGATTGAAGACCGAATTCTGATTCATTAGCAATTTCAAGTGCTTCATTGGCATCTGCAACTCGAATAATTGGGAGAACAGGTCCAAATGGTTCTTCCCAGGCTAATTTCATATCTCTTGTGACATAATCAAAAAGTCCTGGCCAAATGAGATTGTTCTCACGTTTGATTGGGCTGAGCGCTTTAGCTCCTTTTTCCTGAGCATCTTCAATCAATCCCCAGATGAAATCAGCTGAAGCATTATCAATAACAGGTGTGATATCTGCATTGTCAAATGGATCCCCCACTGTTAGCTTAGCAACTTCAGCTTGGAGCAATTCAGCTAATCTGTCTGCTACGCTTTCCACAACCAAAACACGTTTGATAGCGGTACAACGCTGACCAGAGTAGCTAAAGGCACCACCTACGATTTGCTTAGCTGCATTTTCTAAATCTGCATCATCTAAGACAATTGCTGCATCTTTTCCACCAAGCTCAAGCATAATCGGCCGCATACCAGCTAAACGACCAATACGCTCACCAATCGGTGTTGAACCTGTAAAGTTAATGAAGTTCACTTCCTTGTGTTCGATGATGTAGTCTCCGATTTCAGAACCACGTCCAGTGATGGTGTTAAAGACACCTGCTGGGATTCCTGCTTCGTCAAATGCTTTAACCAACAAGAGTCCAGAAATAGATCCTTGTGTTGGTGGTTTAAACATAACGACATTTCCTGCAATCAAAGCCGGAGCAATCTTAGATCCAGAAAGGTTGACTGGGTAGTTAAATGGCGCGATAGCTAAGACGACTCCAACTGGCTCACGACGAACAACGGCTAGCTTGTTTTTACTTGCAGCTTCAAAACCGCCACCTTCCATAGCTTGTCCAGTGATACGGAGGCCTTCCTCGGCAGCAAAACGAATCAATTCTGCTGTACGTACTACTTCTCCAATGGCTGCTTTAATCCCTTTTGCAACCTCTTTGGCAAGAATCGTACCAATTTTTTCTTTATCACGTTCCAAAATGTCTGCTGTCTTATGCAAATATGCTGCACGCTCAACGGGTGCTAAATCACGCCATGCTGGGAGAGCTGCACGCGCTGCTTTCATAGCCTCATCTACTTCAACCTGACTCATAGCAGGTACTGTACCCAGCTTTTCTTGATTGATGGGAGAATAGATGGCAATTTCATTCTCTGATGATTTCCATTTTCCATTCACTAAATTCTGATAATTTGTCAAATTCTCTTCCTCCTGAAAATGATTAAAACTTATTTTATCAAATTTTCAGAAAATTACAACCCCTTTTTGGAAAATATTGATATTTTTTTCACAAACTTGATTCTTCAAATTATTTGAAATTTATTCCTATTAGATATTGGTTTTTCAATATAAATCAAAAAAAGGTCTAGATTATCTAAACCTTTTTGTGGTATTTACTATGAAAGTACCTTCAAGACCGCAACGCTGATATCATCAATCACATTAGACTCTTTAGAACGACTATTAGACACCAGCATTTCAAGATTTCCTGCATTTTCAAAGTAGAAGGAAGTCCCTTTAGCATTGAATACCACCAATAAGTGCTCTAATCCACCATGAATTTCGTAAACAATCCACCCACTATTTTCAGCAGCTGTATGGACGAAGACATGACGATAAACTTCTTCGTATGTAGGATAAGAGAAAGCACGCGTTTGTGTTTTTAGACGAATAATCTGGCGAATAAATTCAATGCTTTCTTGTCTCTCATTGATTAAATCCCAGTTGACCTGATTGACACTATCTGGAGCATTGTAACTATTCATGGCCCGTTCTCTATCTGCCGCAGTCAGCTCGCCATTTTCTCCAGTAGCAAGGAGTTTGGTACGGCCAAATTCTTGACCAAGCTCTATAAAGGACATTCCTTGCATAAGAATGCTCATCGCTGTTGCTGTCTCAACCTGTCGCATAATCTTATCTGAACTGTGATCTGGATGAAGGGTTACTAACAAATCATGCAAGTTGTAATTATCGTGGGCTTCCACGTAGTTAAGAACTTGGTTTGGACTAAGATATGAGCCCAACTCTCGGCTACCAAGAATAGCTTTGGCTACAATCGGTTCTGTAGCTGCACCGCTAACAAATCCTGCCTTGATTGAGCCATAAACTTCTCCTCCTTTGATGGCATCACGCTGATCATCATTGAAGAATCCAATATTTGGCATCTGGTAAGCATTGTCCTTCTTGGCCTTGTCATAAGGTGCAAGACCAGTCCCCATATCCCAACCTTCTCCATAAGTGATAATACGAGGATCAACTTCATCCAGTGCCCAACGAATTGCCTGCATGGTTTTGATATCGTGAATTCCCATCAAGTCGAAACGGAAACCGTCAATATTGTATTCTTTCACCCAATAAAGGAGTGAGTCAATCATGTACTTACGGTACATTTCGTGTTCGCTTGCGGTTTCATTTCCAACACCTGTGCCGTTTTGGAAGGTTCCATCTGGATTCATACGATAGTAATAATCGGGAACAGTTGTTTGGAAAGGTGCATCAACCGTTGAGAAGGTATGGTTGTAAACGACATCCATAATGACACCGATTCCCGCATCATGATATGCCTGAATCATGGTCTTGAGGTCTCGAATAACCTGTCCAGGATCATCTGGATTGCTAGAGAAACTTGGTTCTGGTGCATTGTAGTTTTGAGGGTCATAGCCCCAGTTATAGGTTACATTTCCATCCTCATCGTATTCCTTATGTCGATCAAAGATTGGTTGGAGTTGAACATAATTACAGCCAAGTTGTTTGATATAATCAAAGGCTGTTGCTTGACCATACTGGTTAACCGTTCCAGTCTGGGCAGCCCCAAGGAAGGTCCCTCGAAGGTTTTCTGGAACTCCAGATGTCGGCGATTTTGTAAAATCACGAATGTGCATCTCACAGATAACGGCTTTACATGGATTTTCCAAACGCCAAGGGGCGTCTGTCCCATGTTTGACTTTAAATCCTTCTGCTTGTCTATCTTGCTGAGAGAGGATTACGGAACGTTTTCCATCAGGACTTGTAGCGATAGTGTATGGGTCTCGTGTCAAGGTCTGGTGGTGCGGAAACTCAATCTGATACTGATAGGCTTTACCTGCAAGATTTTCATCCAGGTCTACACTCCAAACACCAATGGTATTGTATTTATGACTGTATGAATAGCTATTCCCTCGCTTTAGATTAAAGGTTTTCCAAATCGGCGCGTCGTTACTTGTATTTTCATAAACGACCACTTGGACTGCTGTAGCGGTTGGAGCCCAGAGTTTAAAGCTTGTCTGGTAGTCTGAGATACTATAACCTAACTCTCCTTGATATCCCCAATGATGATCGAAACTTTCACTGTGAAAGGCTTTATCAAAAGCAAACGGGTTTCGATCTTTATAGCAAGGACTTGCAATAGCTGGATTTTCAGAATAATAAACCGTCTCATCACCATCTAATATCCAAACCTCAGTCAACAGTGGATAATAGTTAAACCGTAGGAGATAGTCTTTTGTTTTTCCATCAATTTCGACAGAAAAGGTCAAAGTATCGAGCATTTCTGCACTTGTAACTGTAAAGGAGAATTTTGCTCCAAAATAATCATTTTCATAATACAAATTTTCTTTAACATCTGCTTGTTTTCTACTGAATGAACAAGCATCATAATCCCCATTTTTTCGGTGAAAATGGATGACTACAGGGTATCTATACATTTCTTTTCCTAATTCCTAATTTTAATTTTTAAGTCATGCTGAAGAATTTAACGGGAATTTCAGCACAATATAGAATAGCTTTAATAGATATAAAAACACATCAGGAGAGATAGTTCCAGACTATCTGACATCTAGTTTTCAACTATTCTTTACAAACTTTCTAGCCAGGCCTCATCTCGAACTTCGATACCAAGTTCTTGTGCTTTTTGGAGCTTGCTTCCTGCATCTGCTCCTGCTACGACAAGATTCGTTTTCTTAGATACACTGCCTGTGACTTTGGCACCTAGACTTTCGAGTTTATTTTTGGCTTCTGAGCGTGTGAGACGTTCCAATTTTCCAGTTAATACAACGGTCAAACCTGACAAGGCCGCATCCGCTACTACTGTCTGTCCTTTGTAGTCCAGATTGACTCCAGCTTCTTTCAACTCGTCTAAGAGAATATTCGACCCTTCTGTAGCAAAATAAGTCTGAAGTCTTTGTGCAATCACACTACCCAAGCTCTCGATACTTGCTACTTCCTCAGGATCAGCTTGGGCTAGATTTTCAATAGAGTGGAAATGTTGGAGCAAGAGTTGGCTAGCCTTGCTTCCGACATGGCGAATTCCCAGACCAAACAAGAGCTTTTCAGCAGAGTTTTCCTTGGATGCTTGAATGGCCTGATACAGTTTAGAAGCAGACTTTTCCTTGACACCTTCTAAAAGGAGGAAATCATCTTCTTTCAAACGGTAAATATCTGCCACATCCTTGACTAAATTGGCAGCAAAAAGCTTTTCAACAATAGATGGACCAAGTCCTGTAATATTCATGGCGTCTCGAGAGGTAAAGTGAATCAAGCCTTCCATGATTTGAGCAGGACAACGAGGATTGATACAACGAAGAGCCACTTCATCTTCAAAATGAAGCAACTGACTGTCACAGCTCGGACAGTTAGTCGGAATATCTAGTTTTTCTTCAGAAACACGTTTAGACTCTACAACACGCAAAACAGCAGGGATGATATCTCCAGCCTTATAAACGATTACCGTATCATCTTTTCGGATATCCTTTTCAGCGATATAATCTACATTATGCAATGTTGCACGGCTAACAGTTGTCCCAGCAAGCTGAACAGGTGTTAGATTGGCAGTCGGAGTCACAACACCCGTACGACCTACTGTCCAGTCAACTGAAAGGAGCTGGGCTTCTTTTTCTTCAGCGGGAAATTTATAGGCGATTGCCCACTTGGGCGCTTTAACAGTAAAGCCGAGTTCTTCTTGACCTGCTAGGTCGTTGACCTTGATGACCACTCCATCAATATCGTAAGGAAGTTTCTCCCGTTCTTGTCCTACTTCTTGGATGAAATCCCATATCTCATCTATACTTTTAGCCAATATTCGTTTAGGATTAACTACAAAACCAAGCTGTTCAAGATGCTCCAAGACTTTTTCTTGACTATCACGAGTAGAAGGGCTGGCTTCTTGATAGAGGAAAGTCGCAAGATTGCGTTTGGCCACTACTGCTGTATCCAGCTGACGGAGGGTTCCTGCAGCTGCGTTACGAGGATTAGCAAATTCAGGCTCTCCATTTTCTTGGCGAGCTTGGTTGACCAGATCAAACGAAGCGCGTGGCATGTAACACTCTCCACGAACAGTGATATCAAGTTCTTCTGGCAAGGTCAAAGGAATATCCTTGACACGCTTGAGGTTCTCTGTGATATTTTCTCCAATAGACCCATCACCACGTGTGGCACCGACTACCAAAATTCCCTTTTCATAAGTTAGCGAGATAGACAAACCATCGATTTTCAGCTCGCAAATATAGGTCGGGTGGGGTAATTCCTTTCGCACACGCGCATCAAAAGCTTCTAACTCTTCACGTGAAAAAGCATCCTGCAAACTATAAAGAGGATACTGATGACTGTATTTTTCAAAACCATCTAAAACCTTACCACCAACACGATGAGTTGGACTGTCTGCTAAAACTTGATCCGGATAGGCGGCTTCCAATTCGACCAACTCTCGGTAGAGGCAATCATACTCACTATCTGAAACCGAGGGATTGTCACTCGTATAGTACTCGGTCGCATAGCGGTTAAGTAAGGCAACTAACTCATTCATTCTTTCATTCATAATCCCATTTTACCACAAAGCAAGCCCTCCTCACAATAGAGAAGGACTGAAAAATGATTCGTAATGAAATATTTTCTAAAAAAGAGAAATTATAACTCTTTTTTAAAATGACTTCGCACATAAACGAGGGATAAACAAGACAGGATGATAACACCGCTTCCAATTATCAGAAAAGAAGAGAGATGGACACTTGGTAGCACCGTCATAAAGCCTTTTGCAATCGGCATAAATAGGATGGCTAAGGTAAAAATGGTGCTTAGTACTCTTCCCAAGTATTCCCCCTCAACCTTGGTTTGAACCTGAGTAAAAAAGTGAATGTTAAATATCGTCATAAACAGTTCACAAACTAAATTTCCAGAAAAGGAAAGAAAAGTTGGCAGTGGTAACCCCATCATAAAAACTCCAACTCCAGTCAAAGCCAATAGAATCAAAAGATTATAAACACCTGCCTTTATTTTGCTAGCTAGAAGAGCTCCGATAATCGAACCAATAGCGCCCATAGTTAAAATAGTTGCATAAGCTCCTTCTACCCCGTATAGTCGATTTGAAAAAGGGAGGAGAAATTCAAAAGCTGCAAAAAAGAAATTAACACTGGAAGCTACTACCAAAAGGAAAAAGATCTCTTTCTGGTGCCAGATATAGCCAAGTCCTTCTTTCATATCAGCAAAAATATTTTTCCAGCTGAAAGTCTTTCCCTCTTGCTCCTGAGTTTCTTTTTGGGGGAGAAAAGCTACTAAGGTAAATGCGATGAAAAAACTAATGGCATCTAAAACAAGTGTCATATGGAGACTAGAAAATTGTAAAACGAGGAAAGAAAGTACAGGGGAGCTAACACCTACAACCTGCAAAACGAGCTCTAAGCGAGCATTATAGGTCACAATCTCGTCTTTTTCTACAACCTCAGTTATAATGGCTTTATTGGCTGTACGAGAAAATGCAAAGGCAACCGCCTGAACAATATTGGCAAAGATCAGAGCAGCAATCATCAAGCTATCATTTCTGATGAAAGAAATAGCTAAGCAAAGAACGCCACAAATCAAGTCTGTCGTCATCAAAATTTTGCGACGCGAAAAGCGGTCTGAAATCACTCCGCCAAAGGGATTGACCAGAATCGATGTGACGAGTTCAGAAATTTGATAAATCCCAAGAACAGTCTGCCCTATCGTTCCCATTGATGCCAACCAAACACTGTTTCCATAATCATAGAGCATATTTCCTATTTTATTAATAGCACCACGACTAATCAACTGGATTGCATGTCGATTCATATAAAAAACCCCTCTCAAATTTTGAAACTATTGTATCAAAACTGAAAGGAGTCTCTTTATTTTTCCCTTATTTGGGAAATTTAAGGATTTACAAATTTTTCATAATGTTCCTGATAGTAAGCCACTTGCTCTGGAAGTCCAAGCACAGCAAAAATATGCATGGCCTCCCGCATCTGACTACAACCCTCTTCTTTCAAGTCTCTCTGGTAGAGGGCGAAACCTTTGAGATAATGGAAGATATTGCGCTCATAAAGCTTGATACCATTTCCAATTAACTTCTCCACATAGCCCTCAAAATAGTCCGCATCCGCAAAGGATCGATTTTCCAAACAATGCTGGTAACAGTTGAGAGCTAAAATCAAAACAAGTTTTCGATGCCGACCAATTTCTTTGTAGTAGTCTTCCCTCTCCATGACTTCTCTGCCAATCCGAGCTACATAGTCCACATTGTAGAAAGTATAGAGATTCCCGAAAAGAATCAACTCATACATAGTCCATTCTTCTGTTTGAAAAAGATAATCTGCGACCTTTTCCAAATCACTCTGACTCATCGTGTAACGAGCATCTCTTTGACAAATCAGACCTTGTAGCAGAATCCAATTCAGCTCAAAATAGAGGGGATTGGTCGAACTCTTAGCCTTTTCAAGTTGTTCTCTTTGAAGCTTTTGAAAACCTGCAATATCATTTGAGTAGTAAAGCGGAATAATCTGTGCCATCAAGGCAACATGTTCATGATTTTGAAAATCTCTAGCCTTGTCCATGAAATTTTCAATAGTCACATGAATATTGTCCAAAATCTCAAAGAAACGAGAAACTGCTAGATCAGACTCCCCAAGCTCGAAGCGAGATAATTGAGAGGTTGAACATGATTCACCTGCCGCCTCTTTCAAGGAGTACTTCCCACTTGTTCGAAATTCACGAAATACCTTTCCTAGATGTTTCATCTTTACACCTGCTCTGATAATTCTTCCCACTCAAGCATGGCTTCTTCCTGACGATGGCTAATTTTGTCCAGTTCAGTCTGAAATTCCATGAGTTTTTCAGCATCGTTGGTTTCCAGCATTTTTTCAGAAATGGCTTGGCTTTGAGTTTCTAACTCTTCGATTTCAGCCTCTAAACTCTCTATTTGGCGCATGAGCTTACGGGCTTCTTTCTGACTTTCTTTCTGGGCCTGATAGTCATTAGCTGGACTTGCTTCTTTTGCTTGATTGCTAGTTGAAGCATCTTCTATCTGGCTGACTTCTATTTCAGCCTTTTTCTCAACATAGTAGTCATAATCTCCAAGGTAGAGGGTTGAGCCATTTTCAGACAATTCCAGTACATGAGTGGCTACACGATTGATAAAGTAACGGTCGTGGCTGACAAAAAGAAGGGTTCCATCAAAATCAATCAGAGCATTTTCTAACACTTCCTTGCTATCAATATCCAAGTGGTTGGTCGGCTCGTCCAAAATCAAGAAGTTATTGTTTTCCATTGAAAGTTTGGCAAGCAACAAACGGGCTTTCTCGCCACCTGACAGCATCCCTACAGACTTTTTAACATCATCTCCTGAGAAAAGGAAGGCACCAAGACGGTTGCGGATTTCAACTTCTGGTGTCAGTTTAAAATCATTCCAAAGTTCATCCAGAACCGTATTACTTGGTGTTAGCTTGCTTTGAGTCTGATCATAGTAACCAACATCCACATTAGCGCCAAAACGCCTCTCTCCCTTGATAAAAGGGATCTGGTCTACTATTGACTTGATAAAGGTTGACTTCCCAATACCATTTGGTCCGACAATCGCAACAGCATTCATCTTACGAAGGTCGAGATTGATTGGCTCTGAAAGTATTTCCCCATCATAGCCAATAGCTGCATTTTCAACAGTCAGGACAACATTGCCTGATGTTTTTTCCGTCTGGAAGGTCATGTTGGCTGATTTCTTGCCAGCTTCAGGCTTGTCCAAACGCTCCATTTTTTCTAGTTGTTTACGGCGAGATTGAGCACGTTTGGTTGTTGAAGCTCGGACTAGATTGCGATTGACAAAGTCTTCTAGAGCCGCGATTTCCTTCTGTTGCTTTTCATAGTTTTTTGCTTCAGTAGCTAGCTTTTGCTCCTTCAACTCAACAAAACGAGAGTAATTGCCTACATAGCGATCTAAGGAATGCTTGGTCAAATCCAGTGTAACCGTCGCAACCTTGTCCAAATAATAACGGTCGTGACTGACAATAATGAGTGCACCGCTATAGTTCACCAAGTAATTCTCTAGCCAAGCAATCGTTTCAATATCCAAGTGGTTGGTTGGCTCGTCCAAGACCAAGAGATTTGGCTTTTCAAGGAGCATTTTGGCAAGTGCCAGACGGGTATTTTGACCACCTGAAAGCTCGGCAATTTTCATCTGCCACATAGACTCGTCAAACTTGAATCCATTCAAAATCAATCGAATATCAGCTTCGTAGGTAAAGCCACCAGCCTGACGGAAATTCTCTGATAAACGATCATAATCCGCCATCAGTTTATCTAGATCTTCACCAGACTTTTCACCCATCTCCAACTCCATCTGACGCAGTTGTGTCTCTGTCCGACGCAAGTCATCAAAGACGTGAAGCATTTCATCGTAGATGGTATTTTCAGACTCAAAACGGCTATCTTGGGCTAGGTAAGACAGAGAGATATCTTTTTTCTTATTAATTTCTCCACTAGTTGGCTCCTCTTCTCCAACCAAAATCTTTAAAAGAGTAGACTTACCTGCACCATTTTTCCCAACAAGAGCAATTCGGTCTCGTTCATCTACCTGCAGATTAATATTATCAAAAAGAACCTCACCAGCAAAAGATCGTTCAATTTTATTAGCTTGTAAAATAATCATATCTCTATTTTACTATCTTTTTCTCTTTTGCACAATTGCAACGAAAAAAGTTCGAGTCATAAACTCGAACCTTTCATCTTAGTATCCAATGCCTCCACGGAATGTGCGAGCCATATCTTTCAATTCATAGTTTTTAGAAGAGGTATCGATGGTCCATTTTCCATCTTTCTTAGTCATTTTAATTTCATAACCCTCTTTCTTCATGTTATCACTAGTGTCTAGAGGAGTTGAATCAAATTGACTTGGTGCATTTTCTAAAATGTATTTTTCACCAGCTTTCATAGCTTCAGAGTAGTTGCTATATTTACCTTTGTTTTCTTCGTAGAATTTACGGCTCAATTCATAAACATTCAAGTTATCCAAGTCGATTGTTTCTGGTCTAACATAAACAACAGCATAGTCTGGCAAGTATGTCTTCACCTTGTAATCAACTTTTGCTCTCTTAGCATTTGCTTTGATGTAAGCATCTGCGAATGTTCTAAGTTCTGAATCAGACGGTTTGTAGTTATAGAAGCCTTTTCCGAACGATTCTGTAAATTTCTTGATAAACTCTTCTTTATCAGCTTTCGCATCGTTTGTGAATTCAGCACTATTATCAGAAGATTTTTTATCATCAGCAAGCGCAACAACTTGTGACTTATTATCAGTAGCACTTAGGTTCGTTCCACCACCAGAACTTTCCCCATTAAGGTAAACAGCATCGACATATTTTTTCATTACATCTTTCGCTTCATCAATATTGTCTTCATACTGACTTGGATCCACCTTGATTGCTACATCGTTATTCTTTTTAGAATTTTCTTTGATGTCATCGTAAAAGCTAGGTGCAAAGTGAAGTTCATACTTAGCATTCTTATCGACTTCATACACTACATAACCAGCAACGCTCTTTCCTTTAGAAAGACTGTCACCATATGACATAAATTTCGTTTTACTGTCGCTTTCATAAACTTGAATTGGTTGTAATTTTTCATCCTTTTCATTGTATAGCGTGATATCTTGGCTAGTAAAACTAAACTGTTTATCACGATTGTTCTTGATTTCGACTTGAAGTGCAAGGTATGTTGATGATGAATCCTCATCTTTAGGCAATACATACATACCGTCTTTTACAGAAACCTCAAAGTTAGAGTTTGAAGCTGTACCATTGTCGCTTGCTTTTTTTTGAGCTCCACAGGCAACCAGTGCTAAAGCTGATAAAAGCAAGGCAGAATGCTTAAGAATTTTTTTCATAATGGATTCTCCTTTAATGATTTACTATATTTTACCATACGCAGAATAAAAATCAAAACAGAAACCAGATATTTTCAAAATATCTTAAATTTATAGAGTTTTAACTTAAATTTTTCTATCTGTTCATTTGATGCATTAAAGGATTCTTTATAAAAAGAATAGAATATAACAATATTTTTGATTTTTTTCTTCAACAAACCTACAAAATGAATTATAAACTTTCATGTTATAAAGTATCTAATAATTAATTTTCATCCCTAACTTAGTATAAGTAAGCACAGTCCCCACCATTTTCCCGCTAAAGTGCAAAAGTTAATTTCCTACATTTTAAGTTATGCTAACGTTTTACTAAAATGTCAAATCGTGATATAATGAAAGCGATTAAAGCAAATAAACAAAGGAGACACTCTATGACTTACCAAGAAAATTATCAAAAATGGGTCGATTTTGCTGACCTTCCAGACTACCTTCGTCAAGATTTAATCAATATGGACGAAAAAACAAAGGAAGATGCCTTTTATACCAATCTTGAATTTGGTACCGCTGGTATGCGTGGTTTGATCGGTGCTGGTACAAACCGCATCAATATCTACGTTGTTCGTCAAGCTACCGAAGGTTTGGCTCGTTTGATTGAGTCAAAAGGTGGAAACGAAAAAGAACGTGGTGTAGCAATTGCCTACGATAGCCGTCACTTCTCACCTGAGTTTGCCTTTGAATCTGCGGCAGTTCTTGCTAAACACGGTATCAAATCTTACGTATTTGAAAGCCTCCGTCCAACTCCAGAACTGTCATTTGCAGTTCGTCACCTCAACTGTTTTGCAGGTATCATGATTACTGCCAGCCATAACCCTGCTCCATTTAACGGTTACAAGGTTTACGGTGAAGACGGTGGACAAATGCCTCCACATGACGCGGACGCTTTGACTACTTACATTCGTGCTATCGAAAATCCATTCGCTGTGGAAGTTGCCGATGTAGAAGCGGAAAAAGCTTCTGGCTTGATTGAAGTTATCGGCGAAGCTGTTGATGCAGAATACCTTAAAGAAGTTAAAGACGTAAACATCAACCCAGCCTTGATCGAAGAATTCGGTAAAGACATGAAGATTGTCTACACACCACTTCATGGTACGGGTGAAATGTTGGCTCGTCGTGCTCTTGCTCAAGCAGGATTTGACTCTGTTCAAGTTGTTGAAGCACAAGCAACTGCTGATCCTGACTTCTCAACTGTAAAATCTCCAAACCCAGAAAGCCAAGCAGCCTTCGCCCTTGCTGAAGAACTTGGTCGTCAAGTTGGTGCAGATGTGCTTGTTGCAACTGACCCTGACGCTGACCGTGTTGGTGTTGAAGTTCTTCAAAAAGATGGTAGCTACCTTAACCTTTCAGGTAACCAAATCGGTGCTATCATGGCTAAATACATCTTGGAAGCCCACAAAAATGCTGGAACTCTTCCTGAAAATGCAGCTCTCTGCAAATCCATCGTATCAACTGACTTGGTAACGAAGATTGCTGAAAGCTACGGCGCAACCATGTTCAACGTTTTGACAGGTTTCAAATTTATCGCAGAGAAAATCCAAGAATTTGAAGAAAAACACAATCACACTTACATGATGGGATTTGAAGAAAGCTTCGGTTACTTGATTAAACCATTCGTACGTGATAAAGACGCCATCCAAGCCGTTCTTGTCGTTGCTGAGCTTGCTGCCTACTACCGTTCACGTGGTTTGACACTTGCTGACGGTATCGAAGAAATCTACAAAGAATACGGCTACTACGCTGAAAAGACTATCTCTGTTACCCTTTCTGGTGTTGATGGTGCAGAACAAATCAAGGAAATCATGGCTAAGTTCCGTAACAATGCTCCAAAAGAATGGAATGCAACAGCTATCACTGTCGTAGAAGACTTCAAGGCTCAAACTGCTACTGCTGCTGATGGTACTGTTACAAACTTGACAACTCCTCCAAGTGATGTGTTGAAATATACACTTGCTGACGGTTCATGGATTGCAGTTCGCCCTTCAGGTACAGAACCAAAAATCAAGTTCTACATTGCCGTTGTGGGTGAAAGCAACGAAGATTCACAAGCTAAGATTGCCAACATCGAAGCAGAAATCAATGCGTTTGTTAAATAAGAAATTATAAAAGATGAGACCAACCAATCTCATCTTTTTTTCGTATCAAATCTAAGCATTTTTAGAAACTTTATGGCATACTAGACTTATCAATGAAAGCGAGGTAATCTCATGGAACAATTTTTAGAAAACATTAAAGACCTTGAAGTCACTACAGTTGCGCGTGCGCAAGAAGCTCTTGATAAGAAAGAAACTGCAACCTTCTTTATCGGTCGCAAAACTTGCCCTTACTGCCGTAAATTTGCTGGTACCTTGGCAGGTGTCGTAGCTGAAACTAAAGCTCACATCTACTTCATCAACAGTGAAGAACCAAGCCAACTCAATGAATTGCAAGAATTCCGCTCACGTTATGGAATTCCAACCGTACCAGGATTTGTTCACATTGCAGATGGACAAATCAATGTCCGTTGCGACTCTTCCATGTCCGCACAAGAAATCAAGGACTTTGCTGGATTGTAAAAAAACAACAAAAGAAGGCACTCGCCTTCTTTTTTATATATCTGTCAATGGTGTTGCAGTATCTGGTGAGGTATCGTAAACTTTAAAGTCTACTCCGACTCCCAGATCCGCTTGGGCTAGCTGGTTGACCATAGTCATATGAGCCAGTTCTTTGATATTGTTCTCTTTAGACAAATGCCCAAGATAGATTTTCTTTGTTCGATTTCCCATTGCACGAATCATGGCCTCAGCACCGTCTTCGTTAGAAAGGTGACCGAGATCCGATAGGATTCGTTGTTTGAGTCGCCAAGCATAAGATCCTGCTCGCAAGATTTCTACGTCGTGGTTGGACTCGATGAGATAACCGTCAGCATTTTCGACAATCCCAGCCATACGGTCACTGACATAACCTGTATCGGTCAACATGACGAAGCTCTTGTCGTCTTTCATAAATCGGTAAAACTGGGGTGCTACTGCATCATGGCTGACACCAAAACTCTCAATGTCGATATCGCCAAAGGTTTTGGTTTTGCCCATTTCAAAGATATGCTTCTGCGAAGAGTCCACCTTGCCGAGGTACTTACTATTTTCCATAGCCTGCCAGGTCTTTTCATTGGCGTAAAGATCCATGCCATATTTACGAGCCAAGACACCGACTCCATGGATATGGTCTGAGTGCTCATGCGTAATCAAAATCGCATCCAGATCTTCTGGTTTGCGATTGATTTCAGCTAGCAGGCTGGTAATCTTCTTACCAGACAGGCCTGCATCCACTAGGATCTTCTTTTTTGGGGTTTCCAGATAAAAGGAATTTCCACTGGAACCTGATGCTAAAATACTGTATTTAAAGCCTATTTCACTCATTCTAGTCTTCTATTTCGTCCTCCCATATTTCTTCTTTTACGGCATCCTTATCATAAGGGAGCACTATGGTAAAGGTCGATCCCTTACCGTATTCACTTTTGGCCCATATAAAGCCATTGTGTTGTTTGATGATTTCTTTTGCGATGGCTAGACCTAGACCAGTTCCACCTTGAGCCCGGCTTCTTGCACGATCTACACGGTAAAAGCGGTCAAAAATCTTCGGCAAATCTTGCTTTGGAATACCTAGACCTTGGTCTTTGATGGATAAAATCATCTGGTCATCTGTGGTCTTCATGCTGACAGTAATTTTGCCACCATCTGGTGAGTACTTGATGGCATTGTTAAGAATATTATCAATCACCTGAGTCATCTTATCGGTATCAATCTCGATCCAAACTGAATTAATAGGGTAATCTCTGACAAGCTCATATTTTTTCTCGTCATCCTGGCTTCTCATCTTATCAAAGCGGTTGAGAATAAAGGTGATGAATGCTGTAAAATTAATCAATTCCACATCTAACTGAGTGGTCGCATTATCAATACGAGAGAGATGCAAGAGATCTGTCACCATCCGCATCATACGGTTGGTTTCATCGAGTGAAACCTTGATAAAATCAGGAGCAACAGGATCATACAGAGCTCCCTCGTCCAAGGCTTCAAGATAAGATTTAACACTGGTCAAAGGAGTTCGCAACTCGTGACTCACGTTCGAAACAAAGAGTCTTCGCTCACGCTCTTCCTTCTCCTGCTCGGTCGTATCATGTAAAACGGCAACCAAACCAGAGATGAAACCTGACTCACGACGAACCAGAGCAAAACGTACACGAAGGCTCAGGTATTCCCCATTCACATCCTGGGAGTCAATCGTCAACTCAGGAATCTGTGTAATTAGATCACGCAGCTCATACTCATCTTCTATCTTAAGCAATTCAAGGATGCTTTTATTCAGAACATCTTCTTTCTGCACACCGAGCTGTTTCTTGGCCATATCGTTGATCATAGTAATCTGGCCACGACGATTGGTCGCAAGAACGCCATCTGTCATGTAAGAAAGAATACTGTTCAATCGTTTACTCTCTTGTTCCAGATTTTCTTGGGTCAAACGAATAACTTCTGACAAATCGTTCAGATTATTGGTGATATTGGTGATTTCTGTACTTCCTTGCAAGTCCAAAACTTGAGAATAATCACCTGCAATCAAGTCCTTAACCTTTTGATTTATCTCTTTCAGACGGATATTATCCCGACGATTTTCCAGTAAGAGCAAGGTCACCACCAAGATAAAACCAAGTAAAATCAGAATAAAGATAAAATCGCTGGTCAGAATAGTTTGTCTAATATCTTCAATCATTATTTCTCATATAGTATCCAACACCACGACGTGTGAGAATGTACTCTGGACGACTTGGAGTGTCTTCTATTTTCTCACGCAAGCGTCTAATGGTCACGTCCACAGTACGAACATCACCAAAATAGTCATAACCCCATACAGTCTCAAGCAAGTGTTCACGCGTAATCACTTGTCCAATATGAGATGCCAAGTGATACAAGAGTTCAAACTCACGGTGGGTCAAATCTAATTCCTCACCATATTTCTTTGCCACGTAAGCATCTGGGACAATTTCCAAATCACCAATTTGTAAAGGCTGCGTCTTCTTCTCATCAGACTCTTGGCTATCCACAGAAACTAGGTCGGTACGACGAAGCAGAGCCTTGACACGAGCCTGCAACTCACGGTTTGAGAAAGGCTTTGTAACATAATCATCTGCACCTAACTCTAAACCAATAACCTTGTCAAACTCGCTATCCTTAGCTGATAGCATGATAATCGGCACGCTACTAGTCTTACGAATAGCTTTAGCAACTTCTAAACCATCAATTTCAGGTAGCATCAAGTCGAGGATAATAATATCTGGTTGCTCTGCTTCAAATAGCTCGATTGCCTCACGACCATTGAAAGCTGTAACGACTTCATAACCTTCCTTGGCCATATTAAACTTAATAATATCTGAGATTGGTTTCTCATCATCTACAATTAATATTTTTTTCATTTTATCACCTTTTCTTTATCTATTATAACAAAAAAATGTAAAGAAGGCACAAATGGCTACTGTAGGCCTTCATCTTCAAGATTTGTTTTATAAGCCTGCCAAATTTTTTGTTGAGGTTTCGCAAGTGGATAATCAGAAAACTCCTGAGGAGAAACCCAGCGAATTTCTCTGTCCGAAAACTGTTTTGTTTCCGTCACTTGACCAGCGATGATTTGAATATGCCATTTCCGATGACTAAATACATGCTTGACCTGGTCAAATACTTGCTGGGACCAATTCACTTCTAAATCATAATCTTGCTCAAAGTTTTCTTGAGGACTTGGCCCAAATACTCTGCTTTCCTCTGTGACTTGTGAAAAGAGATCTAGTTGATTGTCATCACTTGAAAAATCATCAACTTCAATCAATGGGAAATGCCAAAAACCAGCTAGCAGTTTCTCGCTTTCATTTTTCTCTAGTAAAAATTGTCCTTGGTCATTGCGTACAACCAAAGCCTTGAGATAAATTGGTAGGGGCTTTTTCTTGGGTTCTTTAATCGGATAACGACCCATGGTCCCATTCTGATAGGCTGCGCTAAAATCCTTAACAGGGCTTTCTTCTGGTCGAGGGTTAACTGGTGCCTCTATGTCAGAGCCTAAATCCATCAGAGCTTGATTAAAGTCTCCTGGCCGTTTCGGGTCAATCAAGATTTCCATCATAGCTTGGAAAATCTTTCGATTGCTGGGAACTCCGATATCATGATTAACCTCAAACAAGCGTGCCAAAACCCGCATGACATTGCCATCAACCGCTGGCTCAGGCAAATTAAAAGCGATACTGGAAATAGCTCCCGCAGTGTAAGGGCCAATCCCTTTTAAACTAGAAATTCCTTCATAGGTGTTTGGAAATTGACCCCCAAAGTCAGCCATAATCTGCTGGGCTGCAGCCTGCATATTGCGTACGCGGGAATAATAGCCCAACCCCTCCCAAGCCTTCAGCAGACGCTCTTCAGGGGCATTGGCCAGACTTTCAACAGTTGGAAACCAGTCCAAGAATCGTTCGTAGTATGGAATAACTGTATCCACTCTGGTCTGCTGAAGCATGATTTCAGATACCCAGATATGATAAGGATTTTTACTTCTCCGCCAAGGCAAATCTCGCTTGTTTTCATCATACCAGTTGAGGAGTTTTTCACGAAAAGAAATAATCTTCTCCTCCGGCCACATGACGATACCGTATTCTTTCAAATCTAACATATATCTAGTATAACATAGAAGCTTCTAACTGTCCTTTTCTCAGTACTAAAAAGCCTCTTCCCATGGGAAAGAGGACTAAATCTTATTGATGAACTGCTTGAGCTGCTGTGATAAGGGTCAACTTGTACACATCATCTGCATTACATCCACGAGAAAGGTCGTTAACTGGTTTGTTCAATCCTTGCAAAACAGGTCCGACAGCCGCAAAACCACCGAGACGTTCTGCCATCTTGTACCCAATATTTCCTGCTTCGATACCTGGGAAGACAAAGACATTTGCTTGACCAGCTACATTACTTCCTGGAGCTTTAAGAGCTGCAGTTTCAGGAACAAAGGCAGCGTCAAATTGCAATTCACCATCAATCTCAAGGTCAGGGCGCAAGTCGTGAGCAATTTTTGTAGCTTCCACTACCTTATCAACACTTTCACCAAATCCTGAACCTTTAGTAGAATAGCTTAGCATAGCAATTTTAGGTTCAATACCAAACATCTTAGCTGTAATTGCTGAGTTGATGGCAATTTCAGCCAAGGCTTCTGCATCTGGATTGATGTTAATGGCACAGTCACCAAATAGGTAACGTTCCGTACCACGTACCATGAGGAAGGCACCTGAAGTACGAGTTACATTTGGACGAGTTTTGATAATTTGAAGGGCTGGGCGAACTGTTGAGGCAGTTGAGTGAATCGCACCAGATACCATACCGTCAACCAAGCCCAAGTAGACTAGCATCACACCAAAGTAGTTGACATCTTCAACCAAAACTTTGCGCGCTTCTTCTTCAGTCATTTTGCCCTTACGACGCTCTACTAAGGCAGCAACCATTTCTTCGAATTGAGGATAGTGTTGGGGATCAATCACTTCATAACCATCCATGATCCCCTCGATTTCGAGATAAATTTTAATTTTTTCAGGGTTTCCAAGCAAAACAGGAATCACTTCTGTTTCTTTTACCAAGCGTTTTGTCGCTTGAAGAATACGTGGCTCTTCCCCTTCAGGGAGAACGATACGAGCATTTTTGCCAACCAGGTTGGCTTTGAGACTTTCAAAAACTTCCATGAGTTTTCTCCTTTAAGAAAATAAATTATACTCCAAATAGATTTTAAAGAGTATTAGTTGATAACTGAGTAATAAGATTGCTGAAATCATCCGGTAAGGGGCTTTCTAGTTGCAAATCTTGCTCTAGAAAAGGATGATAAAAAGATAAATAATGGCAATGCAAGGCCTGGCGCTGAATACCGTCGTCTAGGCTGCCTCCATAGAGATCGTCTCCCAACAAAGGAAAACCGATATGAGAAAAATGCACTCGTATCTGATGAGTTCGTCCAGTATGCAGACGAATATCGACTAGGTGAATATTTCCATAAGACGCTATAACTTTATAAGATGTATGGGCGTATTTCCCACCTTTGGCAACCCGTCTCGTGATAATGGAGTCCACATCACGCGCAATCGGGGCGATAATCTCCCCTTCAGGCTCCAAGACACCAGCTCCTTTAACCAAAGCAAAGTAACGTTTTTCGATAGACTTTCGTTGCAGTTGCTTGTCTAAACGTGCATGAGCGTAGCCGTGCTTGGCAAAGAGCATCAAACCAGAAGTATCTCTATCAAGCCTAGTCACGATGTGAACTTGCTGATTTTCATAGTTTTGCTTGACATAGTAGCCCTTGATAAAATTGGCAATGGTATTGGAATGATTGACACTGGGGATGGAAGCTACTCCATAAGGCTTATTCAAAACCAGAAAATGGTCATCCTCATATAAAATATCGAGTGGTCGATCAATAGCTTCAAGGCTCTCAAACCCTTCCTCTGCAGGAATGTCAATAGTTACTCTATCTCCAATATCTAAGAGATAGGTCGCATTTTGAGCTTGGCCATTGACCCGTATAGCCCCGCCTCGAAACTTAATCTTAGCCAAAAGTCCCTTGGAAACCTCATGTTTCTTGAGGAAAGTTTTGACTTTGACGTGGTCATCTGCGATAAATTCGAACCTCATTCATCCACCTCGCCGATGAAGGCATCTTTAACACGATTCCAGAAACTAGTGTGGCTTGGAGTCGCTACGAAGTGAATCTTGTGATGGTCGATTTGATACTCAATCCGTTCGATATTACGGAAGGAATAGACGCTGTTATCGACTGATATCGTGTGGTAATCATTGCGTGTCGGCAAGAGCTCAATCTTATCTTTTTTGGGAATAATGATTGATGAACCCAAAGTGCGATAGACTCGGTTGTTAAGACTCGCTATTTCCGTCAACTGTAAGGCTTCAATGGTCGGATGCAAAACAGCTCCACCCAAGGATTTGTTGTAGGCAGTACTTCCCGTCGGCGTTGAAACAGTCACTCCATCTCCACGAAATCGCTCGAACGGAACATGGTTAATGATGATATCCGCAACCATGGTGCGGTCTGATCGACGGATGCTGGCTTCATTTAAAGCACGGAAGATTTTCACCTCTCCATTTTCAAGCGTTACCTTAACATTCAAGACCGGATAAGAAACTTTGGCACCAGTATCTAGTAAAAGATTGGTCACCAATTGATCCAGCTCAAAATCACGATAATCTGTGTAAAATCCCAAGTGTCCTGTATGTACACCTACAAATCGAACCTTGTCTAACTGGTTCTCGTACTTATGAAAAGCAGACAAAAGCATCCCATCACCACCAATCGAAATAACGATATCGGGATTTGTATCATTAATTATAAAATGCTGTTTTTTGAGTTTTTCCCTCAGTTTATGTAAAACTTTCTGACTCTGTGGCTTTCTATTTGCTATGAGGTCAACTCGTTTACCTGTATTCTTCATCTGTATCGTCACTATTTCCTACACCATCGTTTAATTTTCTGCTCAATGGATCAAAGAGAGCCTGCGCTTCCTGGATATCATCACGAATCTTACCCATTTCTTCATCCAGTTGATAGGCTATTTTCGCTGTGATTTCCAGCCTTTTCCTGATTTCTTCTGGAAAATCTCCCTGATATTTATAATTGAGCGAGTGTTCAATCGTAGCCCAGAAATTCATGGCTAAAGTCCGTATTTGAATTTCCGCCAAAATCGTCTTAGCCCCGTTGATCGTATCAACCGTGTACTCGACAACCACGTGATAAGAACGATAGCCTGAAGCCTTACGATGAGTGATATAGTCTCGTTCCTGAACGACTCTCATATCTTGGCGTTTACGTAGAATCTCAACTACCTCTTTAACGTCATCAACAAACTGAACCATGACACGTAAACCAGCAATGTCTTGCAGATCATGTTCCAGACTTGCATATGTAATTCCTCGACGAGCCATCTTTTCTTTAATACTTTCAATCGGTTTAACACGACCCGTTACAAACTCAATCGGAGAATGCTTGTTTTGCTTACGATACTGTTTGCGAATTCCCCGAAGTTTGATCTTCAATTCACCAACAGCTTGAATGTAAGGATCTAAAAATTCTTCCCATTCTATGGTCATACTTTCTCCCTTGTAATGTTTGATTGCTCTGTCGAAAATCTTTGATTTTTTCAGTACATTCGTATACAATAAATACATTGTCCATTATACCATAAATCGCTTTCAAAGATATAGAAAAGGTTGAAAAAATGAAACATTTAGAAATAGAATTGAAAACACTTCTGAAAAAAGAGGAATATGATCATCTAAAAAAACAGTTTTCCCATATCCAACCCGTTCTTCAGAAGAACTACTACATTGACACACCAGATTTCCAATTGCGTGAAAAGAAGGTTGCCATGCGCATTCGCACCTTTTCAGATTGGGCGGAATTGACCTTGAAAGTGCCTCAAACTGTAGGAAATATGGAATACAATCAGAAACTAACTCTTCCAGAAGCTGAATCATACCTAGAAAAACAAAAACTACCTCAGGGTCTCGTTCTAGAGAAGCTCTCTAAGATTGGCATCGAAAGCCATGACTGGTTTGTTCTAGGCTGTCTTTCCACTCTACGTTATGAAATGAAAACTGAAATTGGCTTAATGGCCTTAGATGAAAGTCACTACTTTGACCAGACGGACTATGAACTCGAGCTTGAAGTCACCGACCATGAAAAAGGGAAAGCTGATTTTAAGAGATTTTTAGATGAAAATCAGATTACTTATCAGAAAGCTCCTTCAAAATTAATTCGTTTTATTAAAAGCATGAAAAAAAGCTGAAATAATCTCTATTTTTTGGTAAAATAGAAAAGATAAAAATAAAAGAATCTGGCTTTGAAAAACAAAACTTTCTCAAAGAAGATTCATAAAGTTTACAGAGGACGGTCTATAATGTCAGATAGAAACAACATGAAACTTTTCACCCTAAACTCTAACCATGAAATCGCTCAAAAGATTGCGGATACAGTTGGTGTACCTCTTGGGAAATTATCCTCTCGTCAATTTTCTGACGGCGAAATCCAGGTCAACATTGAAGAAAGTGTCCGTGGTTACGATGTCTACATCATCCAGTCAACCAGCTACCCTGTTAGCAACCACTTGATGGAGTTGTTGATCATGGTTGACGCTTGTGTACGTGCAAGTGCTCATAGTATCAACGTTGTCCTCCCTTACTTTGGTTATGCGCGTCAGGATCGTATCGCTTCTTCTCGCGAACCCCTCACTGCAAAACTAGTTGCAAATATGCTTGTCAAAGCTGGTGTAAGCCGTGTTCTAACGCTTGACCTCCACGCTGTTCAGGTCCAAGGTTTCTTTGATATTCCTGTAGACAATCTTTATACTGTTCCTCTATTTGCTAAGCACTACTGTGATAAAGGACTTCTTGGTTCTGATGTTGTTGTTGTCAGTCCAAAGAACTCTGGTGTTAAACGTGCACGTAGTTTGGCTGAATACCTTGATGCTCCTATTGCTATCATTGACTACGCCCAAGACGATTCTGATCGTAACGAAGGCTATATCATTGGGGATGTTGAAGGCAAGAAGGCTATCTTGATTGACGATATCCTAAATACTGGTCGTACTTTCTCTGAAGCAGCCAAAATCGTTGAACGTGAAGGTGCAACTGAGATTTATGCAGTTTCTAGTCACGGTTTATTTGTTGAAGGTGCAGCAGACCTTCTTGACGCTACAAACATCAAAGAAATCCTTGTGACAGACTCCGTAGCAACCAAAGAAAGAACTCCAGAAAATGTATGCTACATTACTGCTAGCGAATTAATTGGTGATGCTATCGTCCGCATCCATGAAAGAAAACCAGTCAGCCCACTCTTTGCTTACAACAAAAAGAAATAAGGTGATTCTTTGATTTATTTGGACAATGCTGCTACGACTCCTATGTCAGCAGTAGCTATTTCTGAAATGACCAAGGTCATGCAAGAAACTCATGGTAATCCTTCTAGTATTCATAGTCATGGTCGGCAGGCTGGCAAACTCTTGCGAGAGGCTCGTCAGGACTTAGCCCACTTGCTAGGAACCAAACCTCAACATATCTTTTTCACGTCTGGCGGTACAGAAAGTAACAATACAGCCATTATCGGCTATTGTCTCCGTCATCAAAATCGTGGAAGACATATCATCACGACAGCTATTGAACACCATTCTGTACTTGAAACTATCGATTATCTGGTGCAACATTTTGGTTTTGAAGCAACTATCATCCAACCAGTAAATCAAGAGATAACTGCCCAGCAAATTCAAAAAGCCTTACGTGACGATACCATTCTCGTTTCCACCATGTATGCTAATAATGAAACAGGAAGTCTCTTACCTATCGCTGAGATTGGACGTATTTTAAAAGATCATCCTGCTGCATATCATGTAGATGCTGTTCAAGCTATTGGGAAAATTCCTATCCATCCAGAGGAGTTAGGAATTGATTTCCTCAGCGCTTCTGCCCACAAATTCCATGGACCAAAAGGAGTCGGATTTCTTTATGCTTCTTCCGCGGATTTTGATTCCTACCTTCACGGTGGAGACCAAGAACAAAAGAAACGGGCTGGAACAGAAAACCTCGCTGCCATTGTAGGTATGGTCTCTGCTCTCAAAGAGGATTTGAATGACCAAGTTGAGCATTACCAAAAACTAAGCGCACTTAAATCTGTTTTTCTAAAAGAGATTTCCGATTTAGACTACTATCTCAATGAAAGTCAAGACCAACTGCCTTATGTTTTTAATATCGGTTTTCCTGGTCAGAAAAATGATTTACTTTTACTTCGGTTAGATCTTGAAGGAATTTCAATTTCTACCGGTTCGGCTTGTACTGCTGGTATTGTGCAAACCAGTCATGTGCTTGAAGCATTTTATGGGTCTGATTCGCATCGTTTAACAGAATCTGTCCGTATCAGTCTTTCTCCTCTTAACACTGAGGAAGAACTGAAACAACTCGCACAAACCTTAAAAAAAATTATTGGAGATTAAACTAATGGCATTCGAAAAAACCATTAAACTACAAAACTGCCGCTACGACTATACACTTAGTCCAACTGTTAAAAAGTTCACACTGAAAGATAATACTTTCTTTGAAACAAAAGTTGGAAACTTCGAACTGACTCGTTTGCTTGAGAAAGTACCCAACAGTGGTGAAGGTTTCAAGCTAAAAATCATCATCAACAAAGACCTTACAGGTGCTAAACTCAACATTACTGACAAGTCTGGCCTTCGTTTGGTCAATATCTTTAAATCAGAAGACCACCACATTCATCAGGAAAAATTCTACTTCCTCATGGACAGTTTAGTAGAACGCGGTATCTTCACTAAAGAAGAAAGATAATTGACTATGTATCGACTTACCTATCAAGATAACTATCACGTAGAACGTACACTTGAATATAAGGATTACGAAGAGCTCATGTTATCTCTATCAGGCTGTGTGACCCTACCTGATACTCTCCTAATCAGCTCCTTAACGCTGAATGATAAGGTGATTTATCAAGGATTGGTTGGCGATCTCTACCGTTTTCTATCACAAGCTCATTTTTCAGATAAAAACTAAGAAATTTCTTAGTTTTTTCTTGTTTTTGTTGATTTTTTCACAATGTTTCTATAAAATAGAAGAATAGAAAGGTTGTGATTTTGTGAAAGATAAACAGTCTGCTATTCCAAAAGCAACAGCAAAAAGACTCTCTCTTTATTATCGAATTTTCAAGAGATTTCATGCAGAAAAAATCGAACGTGCCAACTCCAAACAAATTGCAGAGGCTATCGGTATCGATTCTGCGACCGTTCGTCGGGATTTTTCCTATTTTGGTGAACTAGGTCGTCGAGGTTTTGGTTACGATGTCAAAAAATTGATGAATTTTTTTGCTGATCTCCTAAATGATAACTCAATTACAAATGTTATGTTGGTTGGAATCGGAAATATGGGCCATGCCCTTCTCCACTACCGCTTCCATGAGCGTAACAAGATGAAAATTATCATGGCCTTTGACCTAGATGACCATCCAGAAGTTGGAAGCCAGACACCTGATGGGATTCCAATCTATGGTATCTCTCAGATTAAAGAAAAAATCAAAGAAGCAGATGTCAAAACTGCTATCCTAACAGTTCCAAGTGTTAAATCACAAGAAGTTGCCAATCTTTTGGTTGATGCTGGTATAAAAGGTATTCTCAGCTTTTCCCCTGTTCACCTTCACCTTCCAAAAGATGTGGTTGTTCAGTATGTCGATTTGACAAGCGAACTCCAAACCCTCCTCTATTTTATGCGTAAAGAGGATTAGAAAGCGAAAGCATGTATGAAAAAACCAGTTATTGGGATTACAGGAAATGAAAAAGCTCATCCAGATGATGACATCATGATGAGCTATGCAGCAAAGGGCTTTGTTGAAGGAGTCAAGGACGCTGGCGGAATTCCAATCATCCTACCGATTGGTGATCAAGAAATGGCTGCCTATTACATCAGTATCATTGATAAGCTCATCCTAACGGGTGGGCAAAATGTTGATCCAAAATACTATGGTGAACCAAAGGCTATTGATAGTGATGACTACCACCTTCAAAGAGATATTTTTGAACTAGCACTTATTAAAGAAGCGATTAAGCAAAAGAAGCCAATTTTCTCTGTTTGTCGGGGTACTCAACTTTTCAATGTCGCCATGGGGGGCACGCTTCACCAAGATATTGAGGATCATTGGCAGGACTGTTCAGCCGAATACACGACCCAACGCCTCGTAACGGAACCTGATACCATTCTCCGAGAAATCTATGGAGAAATCTCTCACATCAACTCCTTCCACCACCAGAGCATTAAAGATCTAGCCTCAAATCTTAAGGTTGTAGCACATGATCCTAAAGATGGAATCATTGAGGCTGTGACAACTACGGACGGCTTTCCTTATCTTGGTGTTCAATGGCATCCTGAATTTCTCTTTGAAAATCGTCCCAAGGATAAAACATTGTTTGACTATGTTGTTAACGAACTCTAGGACTTATAAATAGGTTATTAAAACATGAATGAAATTAAAATACCTTCTACTCATGAGATTTTGAGAGATATAGAAGCTAATGTTTTCATATCTTATAAGGAAAAGGAAGCTAATCTTTTCTTATCAAATAATGAAAAAGAAATAACAGTTTGCTTTCATCTTTCTAATCTCTATAGACTTTTAACAGCGGAAAGTTACCAATCTTTTTCTAAGAATAAAGAGAATTTCGATAAACTATCTCAAAAAGAAAAAGAAAAACAGCTGAAAGAAATGTCTAAAAAGGCAAAACGATTTTGTAAAAAGGCAGATGCCAAACTAAAAAGTAAATTTCATTCAAGTCTTTACTTTTACAGAGATATTCTCATTCATAAAAAAAGATATTATAAAATCGAAGATTTCAATGCGATTGTCAACTTTATCGTTCAAGAAAATTTACTTGTGCCCACGATAAAACCTCTTCCTGTTATCAATATGACAGAAGTAGATTCCTATGTTTTAGAAGTGATTGAGTAAGATCATGTGTAATCTTAAATCAAATCTGTCTTTTCACGGTAACTAAAGTAATCCGAGTGCGATACAATCAAATGGTCCAAGAAAACAATTCCCATCAGTTCGCAAGCTTCCTTGACTAGCTTAGTGACATGGTCGTCGTTTCGACTAGGAGATACAGCACCAGATGGATGATTGTGAACGAGAATCACAGAGGTAGCCAGATGCTTGAGGGCATAGTGAAGGATTTCCCTTGGTTCAGCAATGCTACGTGTCGCAGAGCCGATAAAAATGGTCTGCTGATGAATGATTTGATTTTGAGTATTGAGATAGAGTGCCACTAGGTGCTCTTGTTTTTTATCACCAAGTTCCTGTTGCATTTTCTTGGCTAGCTTTTGACTACTGAGAATACTTTCCATCTCAAGGGTTTCGTGCTTGTGAATGCGATGTCCCAGTTCAATCACCGCTTGTAATTCAATGGCCTTAATCCGTCCAATACCAGACAGACTCTGCAATTCCTGCAGGGTCATTTTCTTTAAATCAGTTAGACTGTTAAGATTATTCAAGACTTTTTGGGCAATTTCAAAGACATTTGCCTGACGCGTTCCCGTTCTGAGCAAAATAGCTAGTAATTCTTGATTGCTCAGCGCCTCTACTCCTTCTTTAACTAGTCTTTCTCTAGGCAAGAGTGAATCTTCTTGGAATGAAATACTGTACATAAAAATCCTCCTCACTTTATTATTCGTGAGAAGGATGAAAAATTAGATTTTTTTCTCAATTGGGGCAACGCTGGCTAGGAGTTTTTTCAGACCGACTTCTGGGAAATTGATTTTCAACTCCTGCGTATCACCGCTACCAGAGACTTCCAGAACAGTTCCCTCTCCCCACTTCTTGTGGAGAGCAATATCCCCAATAGACCAGTTGGTATCGCTTGAATCTTTTTTATTTCCAGCTGCAAACTGTCCAAATGGGAGACTACTTGACTGGATAGAGCTTGGTGCGGCATTTCGTTTCTGTTCTTGAAGCGCTTGAGCTAGGCTCATGCCTTGACCGAAAGCAATCCCACCACTGCTATACGAAGCCTTGAAACTGGTGTTAGCAGGACGACCCAAACCTTGATACTCGAGCAAGTCCGAACTAATTTCATTGATAAAACGAGTTGGACGGTTATAGTTGGTACGACCGAAAAGCAAGCGAGAGTTGGCATTGGTCAAATAGAGGATTTTCTCAGCGCGTGTGATACCTACATAGGCCAAACGGCGTTCTTCTTCCAGTTCATCAGGATCCTCAGCTGCTCGACTAAGAGGAAAGACATTTTCCTCCATCCCAATGATAAAGACAACTGGAAACTCAAGCCCTTTAGCAGCATGCAAGGTCATCAAGGTTACTTCAGATGTCTCCTGACTGCCTGAATCTGTGTCTGTAATCAAAGCCAAGTCATTCAAGAAACGACTGAGTTTATCCAAGCCAGTTTCCTCTTCTTGACTATCAGGATTGTCGTCAAAATTCTTAGTAACTGATAGGAACTCTTCGATATTTTCTACCCGAGCCTTGCTTTCTAGAGTTGCTTGGGCATTAAGAATATCGACGTAACCTGTTTTTTCAAGAACTGCTTCAACCAACTCTGTAATGCTTAATTGGTCCAGTTGCTCCCGCAAATCCAAAATCATATTAGCAAAATCCCAAATCGACTGGGCTGCTTTCCCTTTGATGCCAGACAACATGATATTTGCTGAGGCATCTAGCATAGACATCTCTTGCAAATTCGCAAAATCACGGATTTTCTCAACGGTTCCTGGTCCAATTCCACGTTTTGGTTCGTTGATAATGCGCTCAAAACTGATATTATCACTCAGATTAGCAATGAGGTTGAGATAGGCGATAATGTCACGAATTTCCTTACGGCTGTAGAACTTGGTCCCACCAACCATAGTATAAGGAATATTGGACTTGAGCAGGGCTTCCTCAATGGTACGGGATTGAGCGTTAGTACGGTAAAGCACTGCAAAGTCTTTGTGAAGAAAGTTTTGGCTACGACCAAGTTCATCAATGGTTTTGGCTACAAAAACAGCCTCATCTTGTTCGTCATTTGCACGATAGTAAATAATCTGCTCCCCATCCGCATTCTGAGTCCAGAGATTCTTAGGACGACGATTTTTATTGTTTTTGATGACGTCATTGGCGGCTTGGAGAATGGTTTTTGTTGAACGATAATTCTCCTCTAACAAAACAACCTTGGCGTTAGGATAATCTTTCTCAAAATCCAAGATATTCTGCATATCAGCCCCACGCCAACCGTAGATAGACTGGTCCGCATCACCGACCACGCAGATGTTTTTAAAGCGTGAAGCCAAGAGTTTGACCAATTGGTACTGGGCATGGTTGGTATCTTGGTATTCATCAACATGGATGTATTGGAACTTCTGCTGGTAGTAGGTCAAAACATCAGAATTCTGATCAAAGAGACGCAAAGTCAACATGATCAAATCATCAAAGTCAACGGATTCAGACTGACGAAGCTCCTTTTGATAGGCCGTATAACACTGGGCCACGATTTGCGTATACATATCACCAGCTTGAGCAGCATAAGCCACATCATCAATTAGGTCATTCTTAGCATTGGAAATGGTTCCCAAAATAGTCCGTTCATTCCATTTTTTAGGATCTAAGTTTAATTGCTTGAGAATGCGCTTCATGAGAGTTCGTTGCTCTCCTGGATCTACAATAGTGAAGTTCCGATTGTAGCCAATATGATCCGCATCGCGACGCAGGATACGAACACACATTGAGTGAAAGGTCGCAATCAGACAGTCCTGAGTAGCTGTATTAAGACCATAAGCACGCTCTTTCATCTCACGCGCAGCCTTGTTGGTAAAGGTAATGGCCAAGATATTCCAAGGATTGACCATCTTTTCATCAATCAAATAAGCAATACGGTGGGTCAAAACTCGGGTCTTCCCAGAACCAGCCCCCGCCATGATTAACAAGGGCCCTTCTGTCGTTTGCACCGCCTCAGCCTGACGGTCATTCATTCCATTCAATAAAGCGTTCATTTTCTCTTCCTTACTCTTGAAGTCAATGTTTCTATTATATCAGAAATTAGGGAAAATATCTTTAGCTAGACTGATTGCGTCTAGAAAGTAACTCTATTATCAGCTGACGACAACGCCTCATATCTAGACAAGAAAATGAGCTTGGATAGCTTTTCCAAACTCATTTGAAATCAATTGCAATTTACTAGAACAAGCCTAGGACCGTTCCATCACTTTCAACATCCATATTAAGAGCGGCTGGTCGTTTTGGAAGACCTGGCATGGTCATGACATCACCAGTTAGGGCAACGATGAAGCCTGCACCCAATTTTGGTACCAATTCACGAATTGTGATTTCAAAGTTTTCTGGTGCTCCAAGTGCATTTGGATTGTCAGAGAAACTGTACTGAGTTTTAGCCATACAGATTGGCAATTTATCCCATCCGTTTTGAACGATTTGAGCGATTTGCGTTTGAGCTTTCTTCTCAAAGTTCACTTTGCTACCACGATAGATTTCAGTGACAATCTTTTCAATCTTTTCTTGAACAGAAAGGTCATTGTCATACAGACGAGTATAGTTAGCTGGGTTTTCAGCGATTGTCTTGACAAGTGTTTCAGCAAGCGCTACGCCTCCTTCTGCGCCATCAGCCCAGACACTAGCCAACTCTACTGGAACATCGATTGAGGCACAAAGTTCTTTCAAGGCTGCGATTTCAGCTTCTGTATCAGAAATAAATTCGTTAATAGCCACAACTGCTGGAATACCGAACTTACGAATGTTCTCAACGTGGCGTTTCAAGTTAGCAAAACCTGCGCGAACAGCCTCAACATTTTCCTCTGTAAGAGCGTCCTTAGCTACGCCACCATTCATCTTAAGGGCACGAAGGGTTGCGACGATGACAACAGCATCTGGAGATGTTGGCAAGTTTGGTGTCTTAATGTCAAGGAATTTCTCAGCACCAAGGTCCGCACCAAAACCAGCTTCAGTGACTGTATAATCAGCCAAGCGAAGGGCTGTGCTTGTTGCCAAAACAGAGTTACATCCATGAGCAATATTGGCAAATGGACCACCGTGTACAAAGGCAGGTGTACCATAAATTGTCTGAACCAAGTTTGGCTTAATAGCATCTTTCAAAATCAATGCTAAAGCTCCCTCAACCTGCAAATCACCAACAGTAACTGGCGTACGATCGTAACGATAGCCAATAACGATGTTAGCCAAGCGACGTTTCAAATCTTCAATATCGGTCGCCAAGCAAAGAATGGCCATGATTTCTGAAGCAACGGTAATATCGAAACCATCCTCGCGTGGAATACCATTTAGAGGGCCACCAAGTCCAACGGTCACATGACGAAGGGCACGGTCGTTCAAGTCCACCACACGTTTCCAAAGGATTCGACGTTGGTCAATTCCCAGCTCATTTCCTTGATGCAAGTGATTGTCAATTAAAGCAGAAAGAGCATTGTTGGCAGTTGTAATGGCATGCATATCCCCGGTAAAGTGAAGGTTGATGTCCTCCATTGGCAACACTTGGGCATAACCACCACCTGCAGCACCACCCTTAATCCCCATTACTGGGCCAAGAGACGGTTCGCGGATAGCAATCATGGTTTTCTTACCAATCTTGTTCAAGGCATCCGCAAGACCAATGGTAATGGTTGACTTTCCTTCACCCGCTGGTGTTGGATTGATGGCAGTAACCAAGATCAATTTTCCAACTGGATTGCTCTCAACTGCACGAATTTTATCAAAGCTGAGCTTAGCCTTGTACTTTCCATACAATTCCAAATCATCGTAAGAAATACCCAGTTTCTCTACAACATCAACGATTGGTTTCAACTCAATACTCTGTGCGATTTCAATATCTGTTTTCATTCAAAACTCCTCTAGCCTCTAATATGATAATTCATTATAACACAAAACAAGATTTTTAACATCCATAAACTCTCTAAACGTTCGTAAATATCCTGAATTTCAAGATTTTTAGGGCTCTTTTAAAAATTTTATATGGCTTTATAGTTATAAACTATAGTGTAGCTTTGTTTTAGCAAAATTTTATCGCTTTCATTTTACTTACTGTTTATTTTTGTGTACAATAGTGCTATGAAAATTTTAGTCACATCGGGCGGTACCAGTGAAGCTATCGATAGTGTCCGCTCTATTACTAACCATTCTACAGGTCGCTTGGGGAAAATCATCACAGAAACCTTGCTTGCTGCGGGGCATGAAGTTTGTTTGATAACGACAAGACGAGCTCTGAAGCCAGAAGCTCATCCCAACCTAAGCATTCGAGAAATTGATAATACCAACGACCTTCTAGTTGTGATGCAAGAACTTGTTAAGGAATATCAGGTCTTAATCCACTCAATGGCTGTGTCCGACTATACTCCTGTTTATATGACGGGGCTTGAGGAGGTACAGGCTAGCTCTAATTTAGAAGAATTTTTAATCAAGCAGAATCATCAGACTAAGATTTCATCAACTGATGAGGTGCAGGTTTTATTCCTGAAAAAAACACCCAAAATCATCTCTCTAGTCAAGGAATGGAACCCTGCCATTCATCTGATTGGTTTCAAACTATTGGTTGATGTCTCTGAGGATTATCTCATTGAGATTGCTAGAAAAAGTCTTATCAAGAACCAAGCAGACTTAATCATCGCAAATGACCTGACTCAAATTTCAGCAAACCAGCATCAAGCAATCTTTGTTGAGAAAGAGGAACTCCAAACCGTTCAAACCAAAGAGGAAATAGCAAACCTCCTCCTTGAAAAAATTCAAGCATACGATTTTTAGAAAGGAAAGCCATGGCAAATATTCTCATCGCAGTGACAGGTTCCATTGCCTCCTATAAATCAGCTGATCTAGTCAGTTCCTTGAAGAAACAGGGCCATCAGGTCACTGTCTTAATGACTGAGGCAGCGAGAGAGTTTATCCAACCGCTGACACTACAGGTCCTCTCTCAAAATCCTGTCCACCTTGATGTCATGCAGGAACCCGCTCCTGATCAAGTCAATCATATCGAACTAGGCAAAAGGACTGACCTTTTTATTGTAGCCCCAGCTACTGCTAATACCATAGCAAAGTTAGCCCATGGATTTGCGGACAACATGGTGACAAGTACAGCACTTGCCCTGCCAGACCACGTCAAAAAGTTAGTCGCGCCAGCCATGAATACAAAGATGTATGACCATCCGGCAACCCAGGCTAATCTAAAAACATTAGAGACCTATGGTTATCAGATCATCTCTCCAAAAGAATCTCTACTAGCCTGTGGCGATCACGGCAAAGGCGCCCTAGCTGACCTGAATACTATATTAGAAAGAATAAAGGAAACCCTCGATGAACAAACGCTCTAACATTGCCCCAATTGCTATCTTTTTTGCAGTTATGCTCGTTATCCACTTTTTGAGCTCTCTCCTATTTAATCTTTTCCCATTTCCAATTAAACCAACTATCGTTCATATTCCAGTAATCATTGCTAGTATCATTTACGGCCCACGAGTTGGTGTTACACTTGGTTTCTTGATGGGACTGCTAAGCTTAACGGTAAACACGATTACCATCCTTCCAACCAGCTACCTCTTCTCACCATTCGTACCGAACGGAAACATTTACTCTGCGATTATCGCTATTGTCCCTCGCATTTTGATCGGTCTGACACCTTACTTGGTCTATAAACTGATGAAAAATAAAACTGGGCTAATCCTAGCTGGTGCCCTCGGTTCCCTTACCAACACCGTCTTTGTCCTTGGGGGAATCTTCTTCCTTTTTGGAAGTGTCTTCGATGGAAATATCCAAAAACTCCTTGCAACCGTCATTTCAACCAACTCAATTGCTGAGCTTGTCATCTCTGCAGTTCTAACAGTAGCAATTGTCCCACGTTTACAAACCTTGAAAAAATAAAACAACTCCACTTTCGTAATGAAAGTGGAGTTTTCATATTTAATGCATGAGAATAATCAAAAAAATGTGAAATCCAAAGAGCAGGAATTGATGCGAAAGCCGTATAGGTTGCTGACTTTTCTGACTATCCAAGTATAGAGTTAGTGACAGTAAAATCAAACCAAAAGCAATCACCATTCTGACCAAATAGGCAATTTCTAGTATTGCTGCCATCAAAAGAAAACCTAATAAAGGAAGGCTAAAAAGTGAAACAGCCAAGCTACTTGCTAATAGAGAGAGTAGCGAAAGGACTAATAAACTATAAACTAGGAAACGAGTCCAACCTGAGACTACTTTCCCTTCACTTTTCTGTTTTGACATCATCACGATTACCACTATTAGGTAAACAAAAAGTATCATCACATTTTCTCCTCGTTTCCTATTATTCTTTACCACATTTTAACCAAATTTTCCTGAAAAATCAATAATGCTTCTTGACTTGATTGGTGATTTATTGTACTATACTTGTGTATATACAGATAAATGGAGGTTCTTATGGATATACGGAAAAAAACGCAGTTTATGACTATGACTGCCCTACTCACTGCAATAGCGATTTTGATTCCAATCATTATGCCTTTTAAAATCGTTATCCCACCGGCTTCTTACACCTTGGGAAGTCATATCCCCATCTTTATCGCCATGTTTCTTTCGCCTTTGATGGCTGCTTTTGTGATTATTGCTTCTAGTCTCGGCTTCCTAATGGCAGGTTATCCCCCTGTTATTGTACTTCGTGCCTTCTCTCACATTGTTTTTGGTACTTTGGGGGCTTTGTACTTAAAGAAATTCCCTGAAACCTTGGATAAACCAAAGACATCTTGGATTTTTAACTTTGTTTTGGGTGTTGTTCATGCTATCGCTGAAGTAATAGCTTGTATCATCTTCTATGCTACTTCAGGGACAAATGTTGAAAATATGTTTTATGTTCTCTTTGTCCTAGTTGGTTTTGGCACAATCGTCCATAGTATGGTAGACTATACATTAGCACTAGCTGTCTATAAAGTGCTTCGAAAACGTCGCTAAAAGGAAAAACTATGACAAAGGATCGCAAACAAGCTCTTCTCAAACTATTAAAAGAAGCGCCAAAAGCTCTCAATGGTCAAACCTTGGCTGAACACTTTCATGTTACGCGTCAGGTCATTGTACAGGACATCGCTATTCTCCGAGCAGATGGAGCTCCTATCCTATCCACCAATCGTGGCTATATCTACAAAGAAAATGATGCCAGCCCCTACGTGCACAAACTCTTTAAAGTGAAACATGAACTGGAAGAAATCGGTCAGGAACTACTAGCTATTGTAGACAATGGCGGACGCGTTCAAAATATCTTAATCGATCATCCCGTTTATGGCGAAATTGAAACCCTACTCAAACTCACCTGCCGCCGAGATGTCCAGCACTTTCTGGAACAAGTCGAGAATTCAGACTTTAGACCCCTTTCTGAATTGACAGACGGCATCCATTACCACCTTGTTGAAGCCGAGACACAACAAGACCTCCACTATATCGAGGAGGCCTTGGATCAGTTAGGTTATTTAGTAAAAGACTAGAAAATTTCTTTTTCCCAGCCGTTCTCTGTGCGGTGGCGATAGAAGAATTCAGACTTGTCAGGTGCTTCCATCATTTCCATCAAAGGCAACATATCATAGGCCAGATCCAAGTTTGGAATCTGGTCTTTTTGCACCCAACATACTTCTCCTTCTTCTGAAGATTGGAGATTTCCAGTAAACTCTGTCGCTTTATAGCAAACGACGATGTAGCGCCCACCTGTATCTAAGGGCCAGTTTTTAATGCCGACTAGTTGTGGATTCTGAATCGTTAGACCTGTTTCTTCATAAATCTCACGAATGACAGACTCGGCAAAAGCCTCGCCATTCTCAACATGTCCTCCTGGAAAGGCATAGCCAGACCAGCGATTGTTTTCGGGTGAACGATACTGCATCACCACGCGCTGGGTTTCGAGGTCTTCAATCAGACAGATGTTGGTTAAAATAGTTGCTTGGGCACGGGACATAGGTTTACTCGCTTTCTAAGTTATTAAAATGTATCTTCATTGTATTTTACTTCTGCCTTCATGATAAAGGGATTGATCAATTCATGATGTTCATAAGTAGTACGGGCCAAAAAACCTCTAGCAATGATGATTTCTTTATCTTGTATGTGATAGTCTATATTAATAGGAATGGTTGGATCCGAGATAACTGATAAAACAAAGAATGCTGCAAACCAAAGGTAAAATGTCACCAATCCACTAAATACTTGAAAAATAAGGTGATACCATTTAGCATCTCTTGTTCTATAAAAGATTCTCCAAGGATGGATTAGGAAGGTCAAACAAAGAATGAAAAACCAACTATTCCACAAAACTGGCGTAAAGGATAGACCAAAAACTAACAGCACCAAATGAAGAATCACAAAAACTAGCAAAGCCAAATAGAGAGTTTTAAATGAAAATAACTTAGTTAGATTTTCTTTTGTCATGATTATTCCTCTTTTTGTCCTTATATTTCAAAATGAACATTAATATCGCTGGAATGATGAAAAAGATTAGATAGGTAGTAATTGGAAGCCAGATGTAGCGATAATCGATCGATAATAGGGAAGGAATTTTTTTAACATTTCTCCCTTTCACCCCAACAAGTAAGTGGAGGAAAAAAATAGGTCCATTTATGTATAGAAAAGCTTTTAAAAATCCTTGTACTGAAGCCTTATTGCTAAAACCATCTCTAAAAATACCTTGATAGAATGTGTGAACCAAAAAGACAAAATTCATAATAATTGGCAAGACATAGGACAGTTCTTGATATGGTTTCGGGATAAGTGACGTCCCGAACAACACATACATGATACCAAAAATAGATAATAATATTATACCACCATCCATAAAAGAAGCAATCTTTGAATGTCTTTCCTGCCACAATTGGACGTGAGCTACCAAAGAATACTTTTTCTGGATTTTTCTCATTTGTCTGTTCTGTTGTTTGACCTTCTTTTGCCTCTTAGTCTTTCGTTCCATTTACGCCTCCTTCTTCTCTTTTCTATCCGTATAATCAAAAGCAGAATGCCCAGCCCCAAGAAAAAGAAAAAGAGATAACTTACAATAGGGACCCAGACATATGCTGGATCCATAGAAATTATGGGAGGGAAATTCGTTGACTTACGACGTCCTAGCCAATTCAGACCTACCAAGAGATGAAGGGGAAAAAGAAGACCATTAAACCCAATAAATCCCCATGAAAAGTAACGCCATTTCTGAAGTTTATCACTACTAAAACGAAAGACAAGGATATAAGTTGATAAGATCAGAAGGATAAGATTGAAGCTTAAGGGGGAAAGATAGTTCATGTTCGGTAATGGATAACTAATGTAAGAGGCGGCGAGAAATGATACAAACATAGATCCAAATAACACACTCGTATCCAAGAGTTGACTAATCTTTCGATGCCTTTCCAACCAAAGAGAAAACCTTTTAGTCCAAGAAGACTTTTCTTTTGTCTTGTACTTCATTTGCCTACTCATCTTCATTTTCATCTACTCCTTTTTTTGAAGCTTTAGAGAGAAAGAAGATTGCCAAAGTTAACACCAACACCAGAAGGTAGACGACAATAGGGAACCAGATATAGGATGACTCCAGTGAAAACAAAGGTGAGAGAACAACTCTTCCTCTTTTTCTCACACCAATCAGTTGAAAAATGAAGCTAACGATATTGATATAAATAAAGGGTTCACAAAATCTTTTAAGGGTCCTTTCTTTTTTAGTTTTCACTGACAAAAAGAGAGCATAGAACCTATTACCCAAGATAAAAAGATTCAATTGCAAGGGAAATAAAAGCTCTCTGTACCGAAAATCAGCTGGAAGGCTTTTGTTCTGTGATGTTGTAAATTCTATAACTAGGAACAAGCTGATATAAAAGAACATATCAAGCATAAATTTGACAAATCGATGCCCTTGTAACCAAAAACGAACAGAATCTAAGCCTGATGATTTCTTATAATTCGTCTCTTTCAATTTCATAATAACTTCCCTCTATTTAAAATATAATCTAAAACATGATTGTTTGTTCATTGCGTAATCTGAAAACAAAATCGCAATTCTACCAGTATTTAACTCTCAGATTTTGAGGATTTCTTACGTACCATTCTAATTTCAGTGATAGGTTTTCCAAGGTCAAGTATTTTTTCTTGCCCATCAAAAGTAAAACCCATTTTTTGATAGAAAGCAATGGCTCGCTTATTCTCTTTTAATACCCATAAAAATATTTCAGAGAACTGTTCAAGAGTAGTCAGAGCTTCCTTCATTAACTTCTGAGCAATACCTTTTCCATAATAGTCTTTTAAAACATATAAGGCAATAATTTCGCCAGCTTGAATAGTCTCATCACGAAAGTTTCCATAACTGATAAAACCAACTACCTTCATGCCATCTATCGCAATCAATGTATTTTTAGGATATTTTTGACTAAAGAATCGACATCTTTCTAATGTCATCGTCTCCTGAAATTCTGCAGGTAAAAGATCATCATAAGCCTCTCTCCACGTTTGCCAATGAACGAAGGATTTAACTTCTATCTCTTCAGGAGTTTCCATTTGTTTGATAGTTAGGTTCATTTATTTTACTCCATTCTTCTCTCAGAATACCATATTTAATACTATCAAAATATTTGCCTTGGTAATAACGAACTTTTGGAATATGAGCTTCTTTTTTCATTCTTAATTTTTCAGCAAGTTTTACCATACCAAGATTTCCTGACCAAGTTGTCAAACCAAGATGCTCCAACACCAAGTAATCCTTAAATGTCCGATCTATCCATTGTAGCATAGCAGCTTTTCCAATGCCAGAGTTCCAAAATTTGTTATCATAAATACAAATCCCCAATTCCATCCATCTTGTTTGTTTACATACCCAGTAGCGCGAAACAGTCCCAACTAATTTATCATCAACAAAAATACCAAGGCGATTTGAGTTGTTTAGAGTAGATTCTGATTTTTGTAGTTTAAATTCTTGAAAATTAGGAAAATGCTGATAATCGTCATAATAGGGAGCATCATACTGCTTCCAAATTGGATTAGATTGTGAATAAGCAATTTCCCACAAAGACACCAAATCTTCTTCAATTAGTTTTCTTAAATAAACCATACTTTTTCCTAATCCAACGCCTTGACTTCCAACATCATATCACGTATCTGAGCTGCCAGTTCAAAGTCAAGCACTTCGACGGCTTCTTGCATTTGTTTCTCCAGTTTCTTAACAAGTTCCTTGCGCTCTTGTTTGTTGAGGCTATTGATATCGACTTCCTTGTCCTCTTCCTTGGCAACTGCCTTAGTTACAGCGATCAGATCACGGATTTCTTTCTTAATGGTTTGTGGAACGATACCATGCTCTTCATTATAAGCCATCTGGATTTTGCGACGGCGGGCCGTTTCATCGATAGCACGTTGCATAGACTGGGTCATGGTATCAGCGTACATGATAACATGCCCTTCGCTATTACGGGCAGCACGACCAATGGTCTGGATGAGGCCACGCTCATTACGAAGGAAACCTTCCTTGTCAGCATCTAGAATGGCAACCAAGCTTACTTCAGGAACGTCAATCCCTTCACGAAGGAGGTTGATTCCGACCAAGACATCAAAAACACCCAAGCGCAGGTCGCGAATAATCTCAGTCCGTTCCAAGGTCTTGATATCTGAGTGCATGTACTTAACCTTGATACCCATTTCTTTGAAGTAGTCAGTTAAGTCCTCTGCCATTTTCTTGGTCAAAGTGGTGATAAAGGTTCGTTCATTCTTTTCAACACGAGCATTGATTTCACCTAGGAGGTCATCAATCTGTCCCATAGTCGGACGGACTTCCACCTCTGGGTCTAAAAGTCCTGTTGGACGAATGATTTGCTCGATCACTGTCTCGGTCTGTTCGTTTTCATAGTCGCCTGGTGTCGCTGAAACGTAAACAATCTGATGCACATGACTCTCAAATTCTTCACGACGAAGGGGACGATTGTCCAAGGCGGACGGCAGACGGAAACCATAATTTACTAACATTTCCTTACGCGAACGGTCTCCATTGTACATGCCCTTGATTTGCCCCATGGTCATGTGACTTTCATCAATCATGATCAAGAAATCATCTGGGAAGAAGTCGAGAAGCGTATAAGGAGGCTCTCCTTCGCTACGACCATCCATGTGACGAGAGTAGTTCTCAACCCCATTTGTATAACCCATCTCACGCAGCATTTCGATATCATACTCTGTCCGCTGTTTCAAACGCTGGGCCTCCAGAAGTTTGCCTTCCTTTTCAAAGACAGCTAACTGCTCCTCCAACTCTGCCTGAATCTTGGCAATGGCAACTTCCATATGGTCGTCATTGGTCACAAAGTGAGTGGCAGGGAAAATCGCCAAATGATCGACTTCTCCCAATACCTGACCTGTCAGCGCCTCAACTTCTCGGATACGGTCAATCTCATCCCCGAAAAACTCTACTCGAAAAGCGTGTTCATCTCGGGAAGCTGGGAAAATCTCAACCACATCCCCGCGAACGCGAAATCTTCCCCGTTGGAAATCAATATCATTGCGTTCAAACTGAATATCTACCAAGTCATTGAGTAGTTTATCACGAGAAATCTCAAGACCTGGACGAAGACTAACAACACTATCAGAATATTCCTTTGGCGAACCCAAACCATAAATGCAAGAAACTGAAGCCACGACGATGACATCGTTACGCTCCAGAAGAGCCGAAGTCGCTGAGTGACGGAGCTTGTCAATCTCATCATTGACAGAGCTGTCCTTCTCAATATAGGTATCGCTCGAAGGGACATAAGCCTCGGGTTGGTAATAGTCATAGTAGGATACGAAATACTCAACTGCATTTTCAGGGAAAAATTCCTTAAATTCTCCATAGAGCTGACCAGCCAGAGTCTTATTGTGGGCAATGACCAAAGTTGGTTTATTGACTTTGGAAATGACCTGACTCATGGTATAGGTCTTCCCTGTACCCGTCGCCCCCATCAGAATTTGAGCCTTCTCACCACCCTCGATATTGTCAACCAACTGCTCAATCGCTTGTGGTTGATCTCCTGATGGTTCATATTTTGATACTAGTTTAAATTTATTATCTGTAATTCGATTAATCATGATTGCCTCGTCTGCATTTTTCTATCCTTCTATTTTACCATAAATTTACTTTTCAGACTCTACTCTAAGTTGATAAGAGCGAGTATTTCATGTTACATTTCCTTACATAATTTTCATAAAATTTGCCTTTTCATTCATTTTCTGATATAATGGGAAAATATTCGGAAAAGGAGACTAAAAATGAAGAAAAAAATACTAGCATGTTTGCTCATTTTATTTCCCATTTTCTCACTAGGTATGGCAAAAGCTGATACTGTTAAGATTGTGTCTGATACAGCTTACGCACCTTTTGAGTTTAAAGATTCAGATCAAACCTATAAAGGGATTGATGTTGATATTATAAATAAAGTCGCAGAAATCAAAGGATGGAACATCCAAATGTCTTATCCTGGCTTTGATGCAGCTGTAAATGCAGTGCAGTCAGGTCAAGCAGATGCTATTATGGCAGGTATGACAAAAACAAAAGAACGTGAAAATGTCTTTACCATGTCTGATACCTATTATGATACAAAAGTTGTCATTGCTACCACAAAGGCAAATAAAATCACCAAATATGAGGAACTTAGCGGCAAAACAGTTGGAGTTAAGAACGGAACTGCCGCTCAACGTTTCCTCGAAAGTATCAAAGATAAATACGGTTTCTCTATTAAAACCTTTGATACTGGTGATTTGATGAATAATAGTCTAAGTGCTGGTGCTGTGAATGCCATCATGGACGATAAACCTGTTATTGAGTATGCGATTAACCAAGGACAAGATCTCAGCATCAATATGGATGGTGAGGCTGTTGGAAGCTTTGCCTTTGGTGTCAAGAAAGGGAGCAAGTATGAACACTTGGTTACCGAGTTTAATGAAGCTCTAGCCCAAATGAAGAAAGATGGTAGCTTGGAGCAAATCATCCAAAAATGGACAGCTTCTACAACTACGGCAAGCCCAACGACAACTACTGCTGCTGGACAAAAAGCTACTCCAGTGAAAAGCAAGTACATTATTGCCAGCGACTCATCTTTCGCCCCATTCGTCTTTCAAAATTCAAGCAATCAATACACCGGTATTGATATGGACCTGATCAAGGCCATTGCCAAAGATCAAGGTTTTGAAATTGAGATTACCAACCCAGGATTTGACGCAGCAATCAGTGCTGTTCAAGCTGGACAAGCAGATGGTATCATTGCTGGAATGTCTGTAACAGATGCCCGTAAGGAAACCTTTGACTTCTCAGAATCATACTACACAGCAAATACGATTCTCGGTGTGAAAGAATCAAGCACAATTGCTTCTTATGAAGACCTCAAGAATAAAACTGTCGGTGTTAAAAACGGGACTGCCTCTCAAACGTTCCTTACTGAGAATCAAAACAAATACGGCTATAAGATTAAAACCTTTGCAGATGGCGCTTCAATGTATGACAGTCTGAATACTGGATCTATCGATGCCGTGATGGATGATGAGCCAGTTCTCAAATATTCTATCAGCCAAGGTCAAAAATTGAAAACGCCAATCGCTGGAACTCCAATCGGTGAAACAGCCTTTGCGGTTAAAAAAGGAACAAACCCTGAATTGATCCAGATGTTCAATAATGGACTTGCTAACCTCAAAGCTAACGGAGAATTTCAAAAGATTCTTGACAAGTATCTAGCTAGCGAATCTTCAACTAACTCTACAAGTACGGTTGACGAAACGACTATCTGGGGCTTGCTTCAAAACAACTACAAACAACTTCTTAGTGGACTTGGAATCACTCTTGCTCTAGCGCTTATTTCATTTGCAATTGCCATTGTCATCGGTATTATCTTTGGTATGTTTAGCGTTAGTCCATACAAATCTCTTCGTCTAATCTCTGAGATTTTCGTTGACGTTATTCGAGGAATTCCATTGATGATTCTTGCAGCCTTCATCTTCTGGGGAATTCCAAACTTCATCGAGTCCATTACAGGCCAACAAAGTCCAATCAATGACTTTGTAGCTGGTACTATTGCCCTCTCACTTAATGCGGCAGCTTATATCGCTGAAATCGTTCGTGGTGGGATTCAAGCTGTCCCAGTTGGGCAAATGGAGGCCAGCCGCAGTCTTGGTATCTCTTATGGAAAAACCATGCGTAAGATTATCTTGCCACAAGCGACTAAATTGATGTTGCCGAACTTCGTTAACCAATTCGTTATCGCTCTCAAAGATACAACCATTGTATCTGCTATCGGTTTGGTGGAACTTTTCCAAACTGGTAAGATTATCATCGCCCGTAACTACCAAAGTTTCAAGATGTATGCAATCCTTGCTATCTTCTATCTTGTAATTATCACGCTTTTGACTAGACTAGCGAAACGCTTAGAAAAGAGGATTCGTTAATGGCAAAACTAAAAATTGATGTAAATGATTTGCATAAGTATTATGGAAAAAATGAAGTTTTAAAAGGTATTACGACTAAATTCTATGAAGGAGATGTTGTCTGTATCATCGGTCCTTCTGGTTCTGGTAAATCCACCTTCCTCCGTAGCCTTAACCTTCTCGAGGAGGTAACGAGTGGCCACATCACAGTAAATGGTTATGATCTGACTGAAAAATCAACCAATGTCGACCATGTTCGCGAAAACGTTGGGATGGTCTTCCAACACTTCAACCTCTTCCCACACATGTCAGTCCTAGAAAATATCACTTTTGCACCTATTGAACACAAACGAATGACCAAAGAAGAAGCTGAAAAATTGGGGATGGAGTTGCTGGAGAAAGTCGGTCTTGCAGACAAAGCTAATGCCAACCCAGATAGCCTATCAGGTGGTCAAAAACAGCGTGTAGCTATCGCTCGTGGACTTGCCATGAATCCTGATATCATGCTCTTTGATGAGCCAACTTCCGCTCTGGACCCTGAGATGGTCGGAGATGTACTGAATGTTATGAAGGAATTGGCGGAACAAGGCATGACCATGATTATCGTAACCCACGAGATGGGATTTGCTCGTCAGGTGGCTAACCGTGTTATCTTTACGGCTGATGGTGAATTCCTAGAAGATGGAACTCCAGATCAAATCTTCGATAACCCGCAACACCCTCGTCTAAAAGAATTTTTGGACAAGGTCTTAAACGTATAAAACGAAAGTGTGAGGTTCTCCTTACACTTTTTTAATTGCGTATTGGATTTTTTGTTTTTTTTGAAAATTATGATAAAATAAAAACTATGATAATGAGGAAATCTCATCCCTAGTCCAACTAGGAAAAAATATAGAAATTAGGTAGCTAGATGTCATCAAAGGTTATTGTTACAATTTTCGGTGCGAGTGGAGATTTAGCTAAACGCAAACTCTACCCTTCCCTTTTCAGACTCTATAAATCAGGCAATCTCTCTGAGCATTTTGCTGTTATCGGAACAGCTCGTAGACCTTGGAGTAAGGAATATTTTGAATCTGTAGTTGTCGAGTCCATCCTTGATTTGGCAGATAGTACCGAGCAAGCTCAAGAATTTGCTAGCCACTTCTACTATCAAAGCCATGATGTGAATGATACGGAACATTACATTGCTTTGCGCCAGTTACAAGCTGAGCTCAATGAAAAATACCAAGCTGAACACAACAAGCTCTTCTTCTTGTCTATGGCACCTCAGTTCTTTGGAACTATTGCCAAGCACCTCAAATCTGAAAACATTGTTGATGGCAAAGGTTTTGAGCGCTTGATCGTTGAGAAACCATTTGGTACAGACTACGAAACAGCTAGCAAACTCAATGAAGATCTCCTTGCAGCCTTTGATGAAGAGCAAATCTATCGTATCGACCATTACCTAGGTAAAGAGATGATTCAGAGTATCTTTGCTGTTCGTTTTGCCAACATGATCTTTGAGAATGTTTGGAACCGTGAGCACATTGATAATATTCAAATTACCTTTGCGGAACGCTTGGGTGTTGAAGAACGCGGTGGCTACTATGATCAATCTGGTGCCCTTCGTGATATGGTGCAAAACCATACTCTCCAACTCCTCTCTCTTCTAGCCATGGACAAACCAGCTAGCTTTACAAAGGATGAGATTCGTGCTGAAAAGATAAAGGTCTTTAAAAACCTCTATCATCCAACTGAGGAAGAACTGAAAGAGCACTTCATCCGTGGTCAATATCGTTCTGGTAAAGTTGATGGCATGAAATATATTTCATACCGTAGCGAACCAAATGTCAACCCAGAATCCATGACAGAAACCTTTGCTTCAGGTGCCTTCTTTGTTGAAAGTGACCGTTTCCGTGGTGTTCCATTCTTCTTCCGTACAGGTAAACGAATGACTGAAAAGGGAACGCATGTCAATATTGTCTTTAAGCAAATGGATTCAATTTTTGGAGAGCCTCTAGCACCAAATATTTTGACCATCTATATCCAACCAACTGAAGGATTCTCTCTCAGCCTCAATGGTAAACAAGTAGGTGAAGAATTTAACCTGGCGCCAAGCTCTTTAGATTACCGTACAGATGCTACTGCTACTGGAGCCTCACCAGATCCTTACGAGAAATTAATCTACGATGTCTTGAACAACAACTCAACCAACTTTAGCCACTGGGATGAGGTAAGTGCTTCTTGGAAATTGATTGATCGTATCGAAGAGCTTTGGGCTGAAAACGGAGCTCCGCTCCACGATTATAAAGCTGGAAGCATGGGACCACAAGCTAGCTTTGACTTACTAGAGAAGTTCGGAGCTAAATGGACCTGGCAACCAGATATCGCCTATCGTGAAGATGGCCGTTTAGAATAGCAAAAATATCCTGCAAGATTGACTTGCAGGATATTTATTTTGTATTAAATCAAGCCTTCTAAGAGACCTTTCATAAAGTTTTCAGAGTTGAACTCACCAATATCATCGATTTTCTCACCGAAACCAATCAATTTTACAGGGATATTGAGTTCTTCTCGAATTGCCAGAACAACACCACCACGGGCAGTTCCATCAATCTTAGTCAATACAATTCCTGTCACAGGGGTAATTTTCGAAAATTCTTTAGCCTGTACCAAGGCGTTTTGTCCAGTTGAAGCATCGAGTGCTAGGAAGGTTTCATGTGGTGCTTCTGGAAGCACACGCTTGATGATGCGACCAATCTTTTCCAACTCGGCCATAAGGTTTTCCTTGTTTTGCAGACGACCTGCTGTATCAATCATGAGAATATCAATTCCTTCTGCTACGGCACGTTCCATCCCATCAAAGACCACACTTGCTGGATCCGCTTTTTCAGGCCCCGTTACAACAGGAACATCCACACGACGTCCCCATTCTGCTAGCTGGGCAACGGCACCAGCACGGAAGGTATCCGCAGCAACCAGCATAACTTTCTTACCAGCTTGTTTGTAGCGATGAGCTAATTTCCCAATAGAAGTTGTTTTCCCAACACCGTTAACACCAACAAAGAGCATAACTGTCAAACCATCTTGGAAATGGATTTGTTCATTGTAATTGCCATCCTTTTCGTAGAGCTCAACCAATTTCTCGATAATGACACGGCGGAGTGCGTCAGGTTTCTTAGCATTTTCTAATTTGGCTTCATAGCGAAGCTCTTCTGTTAGGTTCGAAGCGACTTGCACACCGACGTCACTCATGATGAGCAGTTCTTCTAATTCCTCAAAAAAGTCTTCATCGACAGAACGGAAGTTGGCAAAGAAGGCATTCAAGCGTGCTCCGAATCCCGTACGCGTTTTCTTGAGACTGCGGTCATATTTTTCCTGAACCGTTTCTTCAACTTGTGGATATTCTTCTTCTACTTCAAAAGCTGGCTCTTCGTCACTTTCTAGAGATTCTTGGCTCTCTTCTTCGAAAAATTCTTCAGGCTCTTGGCTTTGCTCTGTCTCATCAACTTCTAGCTCAATCTCTTCCTGAGCAGTTTCTTCGACTGCTTCTGGTTCAATAACTTCTTCTGTCGAGATCTGAGGAATTTCTTCTTGAGCAGGTGTTTCTTCCACTTTTTCTCTTGTTGGCTCTTCCTGAGAAGTTTCTTCGACTGCCGTTTGGGTTTCTTCAACCTCTTCTGACAAATCAAGATTTTCCAAAGCTTCTTTTACAATATCTTCGATTTTCGGCTCTTCTTTTTTCCCGAATAAACGGTCAAATAATCCCATCTTCTAATTCTCCTTTAGCACGTATTCTTCGATAGCCCAAGCAACGGCTTCCTCGTCGTTGGTCATGGGGGTAACGACATTAGCAACTTCCTTAACTGCTGGAACTGCATTTTGCATGGCAACTCCCAGACCTGCCCACTCAATCATGGAAAGGTCATTGGCCTCGTCCCCACAAGCCATAACTTGACTTTGATCAATTCCTAAATGTTTAATTAATTTCGCTAAACCTGTTGCCTTGTGGACGTTTTTCGGCGACCATTCCAATAAGAGTTCACGCGATTTAAAGATTTCATATTGGTCAAATAATTCTGGAGAAATCTGTTGAATCGCTGCATCCAAAGGTTCTTGGGCAAAGGCAGTCACACATTTATTATACGTCATCTGACTAGATAGATCCTCAAAAGCGACAGGTACGAAAGTCAAGGCTGGGTTGAACTTGGCATAGAGACTTTCTTGGTCAGACTGGATTTGATAGACTGTTCCTTCTGAAATGGCATCTAACGGAAGTCCGAGTTTTTCAGTTTCCTCGTACAAACGTGCCACATCATCGATTGAAAAGACGGTTTTATCGAGAATCTCTCCAGTATTTTTCTGTACCAGACCACCATTAAAGGTGATGGTGTACTCGTCCTCCTGACCATCAGTCCCTAGCTCATGGAGAAAGAAATCCATAGCCTTCAAAGGACGACCTGTTGTCAGAACGACCTTGATGCCACGATCACGCGCAGCTTTGAGGACTTTCTTAGTTCGATCTGTCAGTTTTTTATCCGTTGTCAGCAAGGTTCCATCTAAATCGAGTGCAATCAATTTAATATCTGCCATTACAAGCCCTCCATATAAGTCATCACTGATTGGTCCTTATGGTGGCCAATCACTGTCTCTGCTAATCCTAAAATCTCTGGTCGCGCATTTTCAGGGGCGATTGGATGCCCCACAACCTGCATCATATGAAGGTCATTGAGATTATCGCCAAAAGCCATAACCTGATCCATGGTCAGACCAAGTTTTTTGGCTAACTCAACAATAGCCACACCCTTATCAACGTAGTCCAAGACAATATCGATGGATTCAAAACCAGTTGTCATGGCTTTCACACCAGAAACATTTTCGTTGACCCAGGCCTCACCAGCTTCTATCGTTTCTTCAGTAAAGTTAGTAGTGAATTTAAAAATCTCATCTGTGATATCTTCTAAACTCGCTACTTTTTGAATATTTTCATTGTAGTGACGGCTAAACATCAGATAGGTCTCATCCACTGTATCCAAAACATAACAAGCTTTTTTCCCAGTCAAGAGCATTTTTCTTTCATCAAAATAGGGTGATTTCTTTAAAGCTTCAAAAGTGCTCAAGTAAAAATCCCGAGACATAGTAGCCTCATACATATCCTCACCATGAAACTCAACATAGCTCCCATTTTCAGCTATAAAAATCACTTCATCACGCACATCTGCAAACAACTTTTTCAGGGACAGGATACCACGACCTGAAGCCACTGCAAAATAAATCCCCTTTTCCTTGTAGGAAACAAGTACGTTTTTGAGGCGTTTCATATCAAACCGACCCTCTCCATCTAGAAAGGTTCCATCCATATCGGTTGCTACAAGTTTAATCATAAAATCCTTCATTCTCCAATTGATAAATCTACCTTCTATTATACCATAGATAAGCTAAAAAAGGACTTGTACAGTAGGATTGGCAACTGTATTGCCGTGCTTTTTCGGAGAAACTTCAAAGGGCATAAAAATTAGAATAGTAGAACTTTTTTCAGATAGTTTAAAAAGTTTGTATTCCCCTACCCTTTTCTCTATAATGGAGAGAAAGGAGATGACTATGACAGAAATAAAACATGAAATTGATGCTAACTTTACAGGCCGACTCAATATCCTACGCGCAGGTGTTCTAGGAGCCAATGATGGAATTATTTCCATTGCTGGAGTCGTTATCGGTGTTGCCAGTGCGACAAGCAATATCTGGATTATCTTTTTATCAGGATTGGCCGCTATCCTTGCTGGTGCTTTTTCTATGGCAGGCGGCGAATATGTCTCTGTATCCACTCAGAAAGACACGGAAGAAGCCGCTGTTGCTAGAGAGCAATTACTCTTGGATAAAGACATCGAATCTGCAAAACAATCCCTCTATGCTGCTTACTTACAAAATGGTGAGTGTGAAACGTCAGCCCAACTCTTGACCAACAAGGCCTTTTTAAAGGATCCACTCAAAGCCTTGGTTGAGGAAAAATACGGTATCGAGTACGAAGAATTTACCAATCCTTGGCATGCTGCAATCTCTAGCTTTATCGCCTTTGTACTGGGAAGTCTTCCTCCTATGCTTTCTATCACTATCTTTCCAAGTGACTATCGCATTCCTGCTACTGTCTTTATCGTGGCCCTTTCCCTTCTCGTCACTGGCTATACCAGTGCTAAACTAGGCAAGGCACCTACGAAAACTGCTATGATCCGTAACCTCTGTATCGGACTTCTGACCATGGCAGTGACTTACCTGTTCGGACAACTCTTCAGCATTTAAGATAAAGAAATACCTCGATGAATATCAAGGTATCTTTTTTTTACATTTGCACAATCTTGCGATAGCTTCTTGAGGTAATCATAAAGATTAAGACATAGACGATGAGGAAGATAGCACAGATGGATAAAGTGACAGTCAACATCATGGTCGCATCTAGCACCCCAATGACTTTTAGGATGAGGCTAAGCATATGATAGGCAAAGGCAAGGTGTAGGAAGGCAAAGAGCAATGGGAGGAAGAAAACAGTTAGGACCTGTTTATTAATGGTTTGCTTGATTTGCTTTTGATCGAGACCGACTTTTTGCAAAATGATAAAGCGTTCACGATCTTCATAGCCTTCAGAGATTTGTTTGTAGTAGATGACAAGAACCGTTCCCACCATAAAGATGATAGAGAGGAAGATACCGATGAAGAAAACTCCACCAAAGAGAGCACTCATCTGCGCACTACTATCAGCCAGATTGCTTCCGTAAACATAGCTTCCTTCTTTGTTTAGTTCTCTATTAAAGTTGTTAACGAATTTTGAATAGTCATCTGCAATTTTAAGCTGCTCTTCCTCACTAGCCGTTACATTCATACCACCATAGTATTGATTAAAGATGGAAGAATTAGGATGCTGGTCAAGAAAGGCTTTCAAGTCAGGAACAACCAAATAGTTATAATCCGAAGTTAGAATATTGTACTGATTTGGGACATGTTCAAGAATAAAATCTTTTTTGATTTCTTCTTTGATCGTATAGGTCTGGTCATTCAGAGTCAGTTCTTTTTGACCTTGAAGTTGCTTGTTTTGAGCAAACAATCCAACTTCCTTACCTGAAAGTGCAAGTTTCTGTCCTGTCATATTCTCATAGTCTTTTTGGTCAAAGACCATAAAAATAGTTTTCGGTTGAACACGATTTTGACCTTTCTCAAAAATTGTCAATTTCGTACCTTCTTGATTTGCCACACCAAAGTTACTGTATGTAAGGACTTCTTTCTTTGTGACAGTCAATCCTTTTTCACTAGCATACTGGCTCAAGAGTTTTTCGATATCTTCTTTTTCAACATTCTGTCCTGTAATCCCAAAATCATGTGGATTCATGACCTTCTTGAAGTTTTCTGATGCCTTAAAGATACTTGTTGCAGCAGACATAGTCACTAAGACCATGGTTGAGAGAATAGCAATCGTCGCCAGACCAACCGCATTTTTCTTCATACGGAAAATGAGATTGGATACGGAAATCATGTTGTTGGGTTGGTAATAATAACGCTTGTTTTTCTTTAAGATTTGTAAGAAAACTGTAATCCCTGCATTGAAGAGAAGATAAGTTCCCAAAATTACTAACAAAACTGCTACGAAGAAAATCAGAACAGCAGAAAGTGGGTTTTCGACTGTTACTGCTAGATAGTAACCCGCTCCCAAACTAATCAGACCTAGAATGGTTTGGACACCTAAGAAACGTCCTTTTTTCTCACCACTGGCTTTTTCACGAGAGAGCTGAAGGGCATTCATGCGTGCGATGCGAAAGGCATTGATAAAAATTAGACCTAGGAAGATAACCCCAAAGACGATGAGAACTAGGATAAAGACAATTGGTTGGAAAGTCGAAACGAGCTCCACTTTCATTTTCATTAACTTCAGGAGCAGAGCAAAGATTAGCTTATCAAAGAGAGCTCCTAAGCCAAGACCAGCTGTCAAGGTTAAGGAACCAAAAATAAGAAGCTCCTTAAAAACCATACTAATCAAATGGCGCTTTTCAAGCCCCAGCATACCATATACACCCAGCTCCTTGGAGCGGTTCTTCATGACAAAACTATTGGCATAAAGGACAATAATCCCTGAAGCGATGGTAACAACCACCATTCCGAGAGCAAGGGTCATAGAGATAGTTTCTCCCCCTCGGATCTTGCCAATGTTAGGATTAAGTGACAGTGAGTAAAAGAGATAGGTGATGGTCACTGCTAAGAGAACAGCAAGGGCAAAGGGATAGTAGAGTTTGCGGTTTTTAATCAAATTAGATACCGCTAACTTATTGGTTAATCGGAACATACTAATTCACCTCGCTTGCCATAACAGTCAAAGTATCAGAGATTTCTTGGAACATTTGACGCTCTGTCTTGTCTCCACGGTAGATTTGGTTGTAAAGAATGCCGTCCTTGATAAAGAGAACGCGCTTGGCCCTGCTGGCTGCTGCCGTTGAGTGAGTTACCATGAGAATGGTTTGACCGCGTTCATTGATTTCATCAAATACATCGAGTAAAGCTGCAGATGACTTGGAGTCAAGGGCTCCTGTTGGCTCATCCGCAAGGAGAATTTCAGGTTCGGTGATGATGGCGCGTGCTACTGCTACCCGCTGTTTTTGACCGCCCGAGATCTCGTAAGGGTACTTCTCTTGCAATTGGTTGATGCCTAAATTTTCAGCTGTTACCACCAATTTCTTCATCATCTCCGTGATGGGTTTTCGAGATAAAACTAGCGGAAGCAAGATATTATCCTTAACAGACAGGGTATCTAGTAAGTTAAAGTCTTGGAAAACAAATCCCAACTTCTCACGACGGAAACTCGAAGCCTGTGAATTTTTAATAGTGGCTGTGTCGGTTCCATTCAGGTAAACCTGCCCGCGAGTTGGTTTATCCAGCATAGCTAGGATGTTGAGCAGGGTTGACTTTCCTGAACCAGACTCACCCATGATGGCAACGTAGTCACCCTTTTCTACTGTAAAGTGAATGTCTTTGAGTGCTTCTACTTGGTTGCCTTGGAAACGTGTTTTATAGATTTTTTGAACGTGTTTTACATCTAAAAGTGTCATGATTTTCTCCTTCTTAATATCCCATTAATTGAAACTGTGCTTGCATCATAGCGCATCCCAGTTGAACACGCTCGATATCTTTTTGACTTGGTTTTCTTCTTTTCTTTTGTGAAATTCTTTTCATGGTTTTGCTCCTTTGTTCTTTATGAGTCTAGTTTATCGCAAAAAAAGGTAGCCTGCCATAACCTAACCTTACAAAAGAGACTTTAATCTTACATTTTTGTAAGATAGAAGAATATCAAGCAATTTCGCTATCAATATTTTACCACAAATGAAATACAAGAAGAAAACCCTTGCGGATGCAAGGGTTAAGGGTTCGCTTCTTTTTCTGACTTCTTTGAAAAATAAGGAAAGTTTCTGTAAACTATTTCAAAATCCAACTCACCAAAACCAGCCATCATTTTCATCAATGGCCTCGGCTTCCTTGCGTTTGCGTGGTCCTGTTCCATACATTTCTGCTTCAATCTCTTCCTTAGTTGGCAGGATAGAGGCTAGGATGATGTAGATAATCACGCCAATCCCAAAATTTGATATGGTAAAAATGGCAAAAAGAAAGCGGACTAAAGTTACATCAAAATTCCACTTATCTGATAGACCAGCTAAAACTCCCGACACCTTACTATTTCGTTTCATTTTATAAAATTTGTTATTCATGATTTGTTCCTCTTTCGGTATTCTTACAAGTAGTATAGCATGAAACGGGTTCACAAACATCAGTCCTTAGGCCGATTTAAGATGACGAGTTTACCACGGCAGACGCCACAACGATAGCGTTTGGTATCAATCCTACGCTTGCGCTGATAAGTTTGCTGACAGGATTGACACTGATAAACTAGGTAGGTACTTTGGTCTTTCTGAGGTGGGACAAAGCGCAGTCCATCCACTTCTTTCAAAAGTTCCTTGAAATCTCGGTCCCTATGTCGATAACCCTTTTTCTGAAAATAAAGGTGATAGTGACAGAGTTCATGGCGCACGATTTTGCGAAAGACTTCCAAACCTAGTTCATTATAAACCTTGGGATTAAAGTCCAAATGCCCATCCTTGGGGAAAAATCGTCCACCTGTCGTTCGCAGACGAGAATTCCACTGGGCTTGGTGGGTAAAAGGTCTACCAAAGTCTTCGAGGGAAACAGACTGAACGTACTCAGTCAGTTTCATCTGGAGCTAAGAGCGACAGATTGACTTTTTCACGTTCGGTATCGATTTTCTTGACCCAAACCGTTACCAAATCTCCGACTGATACCACTTGGCTGGGATGTTTGATAAATTTACGACTCATATGGGAAATATGAATCAAGCCGTCCTCGTGAATCCCGATATCAACGAAGGCACCGAAGTCAACGACATTCCGCACCACACCTTCCAGTTTCTGGCCGACTTTTAAATCCTTGATATCCAAGACATCTTGACGAAGCACAGGTGCGTCAAAGGAATCACGGAAATCTCGACCTGGTTTGAGAAGATCAGCAATGATATCTTTAAGGGTTTCTGGACCAAGTTCTAGTTCTTGCGCCATTTCTTTGACTGAAAGGGACTTGAGTTTGCTTTGAGCTTCTTCATTCAAGTCCTTGATATCCAAGCGTTTGAAGAGTTCCTTAACCGCAGCATAGTTTTCTGGGTGAACTCCAGTATTATCAAGAATATTGCTACTTTCCGGAATACGGAGGAAACCTGCAGCTTGCTCAAAGGCTTTGGCACCTAAACGAGGAACATTTTTGATTTGTGCGCGTGAAGTGATTTTCCCTTCTTCCTCACGGTATTTGACAATATTTTCAGAAATAGTTTTATTGAGTCCAGCTACGTGGGAGAGAAGTGCTGGGCTAGCTGTATTGACATTGACACCAACTTGGTTGACTACGGTATCGACGACAAAGTCCAGACTTTCAGACAGTTTCTTCTGACTGACATCGTGCTGGTATTGCCCGACACCGATTGACTTGGGATCAATTTTGACCAATTCAGCAAGAGGATCTTGCAAGCGACGGGCGATTGAGATAGCAGAGCGCTTTTCAACGGTCAAGTCTGGAAACTCCTGACGAGCTAGTTCACTAGCAGAATAGACTGAAGCACCACTTTCATTGACGATAACATAGCTGACTTCTGGAAAATCTTTCAGAACTTCCGCCACAAAGGCTTCACTTTCACGACTAGCCGTTCCATTTCCGATAGCAATAATTTCCACGCCATACTGGCCAATCAAGTCGGCTAAGTCTCGCTTGGCTTCTTCGATTTGACGAGCTGATGCTGGTTTGACAGGATAAATAACCTGTGTCGTCAGCATTTTCCCTGTTGCATCAACGACAGCAAGTTTGGCACCTGTACGAAAAGCAGGGTCAAAGCCTAGAACCACGCGCCCTTTCAGCGGAGCAACCAAGAGAAGATTGCGCAGATTGTCAGAAAAGAGTTGGATAGCTCCTTCTTCTGCCTTTTCAGTTAATTCTGTCCGAATGCGTCGTTCGATAGCAGGCAAGACCTTTTTCTTAACTGACTGTTGAACAACTTCATCTATATAGGCATTTTTCACCTTGAAACGGGCAGCAAAGAAAGATAAGATACGGTCCGTCGCATGTTCAAAGCCGACCTTCAAAATCCCTAGTTTCTCCCCACGATTGAGAGCCAAGGTACGATAGCCCTGCATATTTCCAACTGTCTCGGAAAAATCGTAATATATCTGAAAAACTTGTTTTTCATCAAGACTTTCATCTTTGACTTGCGAAGTGATTTTAGAGTGTCTCAACACTTCCTGATAGGTCAGTGAACGCAAGGTCACATCTTCAGATAAGGCTTCGACCAAGATATCAACCGCCCCAGCCAAGGTTTCTTGACCAGTCGCAAATCCTTCACAGACAAAGTTCTCAGCTTCTTTCTCTAAGCCATCTACATTCTGCAAGATCAAGCGGGCGAGAGGAAAGAGTCCAGCTTCTCGGGCAATAGTTGCCTTGGTTCGACGTTTTTCCTTATAAGGAAGATAGAGTTCTTCTACGTCTGCTAATTTCTCAGCTGCCAGGATAGCTTCTTCCAATTCCTTGGTTAGTTTGCCTTGTTCTTGAATCTTAGCTAAGACAGCTTCTTTACGATCGTTGAGATTTGTCAGACTTTTATCCAGATCAATAATGGCCTTAATCGCCACCTCATCCAGACTACCAGTCATGTCCTTCCGATAACGCGCGATGAAGGGAATCGTCGCCCCTTCTGCCGTCAAACTTAGAACAGTATCGATTTGCTTTAAGGTTACACCCAAATCTTGGGAAATTTTTTCATATTTTTTATCCATAAATCTATTATACCATAAGGAACAGCTCTTGTTTTGCCTTACCTGTTTTTGCATCTTTGATTATCAAAATAATCCCTTTTCCACAAAATAATAGTATAATAGAGGTAGAATGTAGAAAAGAGGTAGGCCTATGGCTGTTAAATTTACAAAAACGGATGATTTGGACAAGATGTTTGAAGAATTCGCCAAACTTCCTGACTTAACACAAGTCACTTTCCCAGATGACAAAAACAAAAAAGAAAAAGTTGAGAAGAAAAAATAGATGACTGTTTTCCAATCTCTTCCTCCTAGTGTATTACAAGCGGGAGCTATTTTTCTCTCCATCATGATTGAAGCCCTTCCTTTTGTCCTGATTGGGAGTCTGATTTCGGGATTGATTGAGGTCTATATCACACCTGATAAAGTTTATGAGTTTCTCCCTCGCAATCGTTGGGGGAGGATCTTTTTTGGTACCTTCATTGGCTTTCTCTTTCCATCCTGCGAGTGTGGAATCGTTCCGATTATCAATCGTTTTCTGGAAAAGAAAGTGCCCAGCTACACGGCAGTTCCCTTTCTGGTGACTGCTCCCATCATCAATCCTATCGTTCTTTTCGCCACATATTCTGCCTTTGGCAATTCAATAAAACTTGCCTTCTTGCGAGCCCTGGGAGCCATTGTGATTGCTTTGGTGCTTGGTATTTTCCTAGGATTTTTCTGGAAGGAACCCATTCAAAAAGAGAATTCTATTACTTGTCATGAACATGACTTTTCACACTTGACTCCTCCTAGAAAAGTCTTTCAGGTCTTTATTCAAGCTATTGATGAGTTTTTCGATATGGGGCGTTACTTGGTCTTTGGCTGTCTCTTTGCGGCCATCGTACAGGTATATGTCCCGACTCGGATCCTGACCTCTATCAGTGCTAGTCCAGTCCTTGCGATTCTCTTGCTCATGTTTCTTGCCTTTCTTCTCTCTCTTTGTAGCGAGGCGGACGCCTTTATCGGCGCTTCTCTCCTCTCGAGCTTCGGCCTAGCACCAGTCCTTGCTTTTTTGGTCATTGGCCCCATGCTTGATATCAAAAATCTCCTCATGATGAAGCACTATCTCAAAGCGCGTTTCATCTGGCAATTCATGGGCATTGTGACAGTTCTTGTCTTGCTTTATTCTTACATGATGGGAGTGATGATATGACCCGATTTTTCATTTTACTGGGTTATTTTTCCCTAACTCTGTATCTGCAGCTTTCTGGCAAGCTCAGTCACTACATTAACCTCCACTATTCCTATCTACTCTATATTTCCATGCTCCTTTCTCTTCTATTGGCTCTGGTCCAATTCTATATCTGGATCAAGAAAATCAATTCTCACAGCCATTTAGAAAGTCGTCGAGCTAGACGAATCAGCTTCTTTTTACTGTCGCTACCTCTGTTAATTGGAGTTGCCTTTCCTACCGTAAGTTTGGACTCGAGAACTGTATCTGCCAAAGGTTATCATTTCCCACTTGGTGAGGGAATTGATACTGCTATTCAGGCAAGCGAAGGAACATCCAGTCAATACCTCAAACCCGATACCAGTACCTATTTTTCCAAGTCTGCTTATGAAAAGGAAATGCGGACTACAGCTGATAAATACCTCTCCCAGCCAACCATTCAAGTCACAGACGAAAACTATATGGAAGTCATGGAAGTTCTCTATGACTATCCACAAGAGTTTGAAGGAAAGCAAATCGAGTTTACAGGCTTTGTCTATAATGATCCTAGCCATCCAGATAGCCAGTTCCTCTTTCGCTTTGGAATCATCCACTGTATCGCAGACTCTGGTGTATATGGGCTCTTGACCAAGGGAAACTCACGGCAGTATCCTGACAATACCTGGATTACTGCTAGGGGAACCCTGACACTCCACTACCATAAAGAACTCAAACAAAAACTCCCAACACTAGAGGTTGAGAGTTTCACAAAAGTAGATAAACCAGAAAATCCTTATGTCTATCGCGTTTTTTAATAAAAAGTAGCCTTTTCAGGCTACTTTTTATTATTTAGCAATTTTCTAACCTCTTGAGCACCAATCTGATCGCCTGCCTTTTCAAAAAGAACGATAGCTTGTAAAAAATTTTCATGTGATTCTTCAGGATTTTGTATCGAACCAATCTCTCCTAAACCTCTATAGGCACAAGCTTGGGCAATCAAATCATCTGTTTGCAAAGCTTGTTTTAAGGACTGTTCCATATACATGAATGCTTCTGCTACTTTTCCTAGCTTTAATCGTAAATAACCTTGCTCATAATTGTTAACAGAAGATTTGAGGGTATCCTCTGTAAAAGCTTCTTCAATGACTTTTTGCTCTCTTTCGATATAGAAAAGGGCCGTTTGAAATTCATTCATTTCACGATAAACCATGGCTAACTGATGATAGCCTATATGTTCATTTTCTGGGTCACTTTTAGTTCGTGCTAAGTCAATGTAACGCTGATAGATACTTAAGCACTCGTTGTATTCTTGCTCTTCGAGATAAATATACCCCATCAAATTTAACAAACTAAAATCTGTGCAAGTTTCCAATAAAAAATCAGCTTCAACTAACTTTTTAGCCTCATTAATCTTGCCCTCAAACAATAAATCCCATGTTTGATTCATACATTTTCTCCTGCATCTTATGTTGTATAGAAATCTATTGACAAATCGCTATCAGACTCGTATTTTTTCCAAGCTAAACTGAAACCATAATAATCTTCAAATTCAGGGTGCCAGTCATAATAAAGTGGGACACGACTATACTTTCTCGCTACAACTTCGTCTTCAAATTCTGGAGACTCCCCTGCAGTAATACCAAATTGAAGACCATTTAGTTCCCAAGTATTTCCCCAAACGTTTTCATCAGAGAGAACATCAATCCATCTAGAAGCATCAATATCAAAATCTGCACATAATTCCAGTTCATAGAATCTTCTACAGTTAATCTCTGAAGGTTTTATATAAAGGGCGCTATCAACTTGGTACTTTTTATCGCTGACTTGAATCTGTGTGATTTTCATTGGAATTGGAACTCCATTTAATTCTAACCAGAAATATCCTAAAGGAGTTTTGATACTATAATATGTTTGCTGAGAGTTGGGGTTAGCGTTTTGGGAGCAAGCATCAAGAATTCTTCCTAGCTTTATTATATTTCTACAAACGTTTTTCGAAGTGTGTGGGTCAAAATGTGAATACCTACGAATGACACGTTTTAACTTTTCAACAGGAAAAGTGATATCCTTTGGTAGGGCATGATACTTCTGTACAACTAAAGCATTTTTTTCAGTATTTTCCTTCCCGACTGGGACAATAACAGCGTGTCCTATATGGATATTTGGGTCATCACAGATATAAGTATAACCATTCCCTCCCTCCTGAAACTCAACCACAACAAGATTTAACTCTTGATCTGGATCAAAGAGAGGCTCTACCTTTTCTACTTCTTGGCGCTCATAAAAAGTAAAGTGATCTCCATCCCCCTCTTCGCCAAAAACCATGAAACTGCCACACTCAGGGCACTTCCACATATAAAATGACGCTTCAGAAATATCATCATAAGAAATTTTATTATGGTCGTCAGCTTTATTTATGATTTCTTCAAACAACTCATCTGAATAAACTGAATAAGCATTTGGATCGGGCGCTCGGTGATCATTCATAGCTTGCCCACATTTACATGTCCATTTACCCATAAAAAACCTCAGTCGTGCTCTAATTCTTCAAGGAAAAATTGATTTAGAGCTCTCCAGTCTTTCTTTTCCTCACTAACACTTTGAACGTATGCATCTAGCTCTTGGATATTAGCTAAAATATAATCTTGAATTGGCATTATCGGATCAATTTCCATACCTTCAGGCCCAATTATCTTAATGCCTAGCAATCTTGAAACATGCTCCTGCATTTGAGACGGAAGTAATTCTTTGACCAAATCATCAAACAAAATTGGAGGGACTGAATGGTATTTTTCAATCCAACGACAGGCCAAAATAGGACGCAGCGCATAGAAATACTTTTTAGGTTTGACCTTGTCTCCTGAAAGATACTTATTCATTTGAGTTCTAGCAGTGTTCAAGTAATGGTGGAGCATTTTCTTCTCAGAAAAATACTGGTTGGCAAGAGGACGCATGCGCTCGATAAAATCCGTTTGTTGATAGACAATTGGTGACTGTAACCATTCAAACAGTGTAGGATTTGACTTATAAAGGAGTTTTAAAGTCTTGTCTAAATCCCAACCACTCACATCCCAAGTATCGTCAATTGGTAGCTCGATAACATCACGCTGTTCATTCAAACGGAGATAAAAATCTTGCTTGTGTTTGTAGATAAATCGTACATCAAAGTCACTATCGGGAGACTCAAAACCCCAAGCACGACTACCAGACTCAATAGCCCATAAAACTCTAACACCATAATCACGCTCAATTTCTGCTAATTTTTCCGGTACCAAAATATTCATTTCTTCTTGCGTTTGCATAATAAAGCCTCGTCTATAATTTGGACATAAATAGTTACTAAAATAGGTAACTAAGAGGACTGAAAGTGCATTATATCACACTTTCAAAACTACTAAAAAAAACTAATCCTCCTAGTAGCTTTTTCAGACATTTTCTATACCTGAGACCCTTGAATGACAGATTCTCCATCCTTCCAGTTCCGAGCAATTTCTTCGTCTTTCTGGAGTTGGTCTACGAGCTCGTCGATGGAGTCAAATTTGACCATATCGCGGATACGATCCAGCCAGTAGACCATGACTGTCTCACCGTAAATATCGTCTGAAAAGTCGAAAATATTGACTTCAAAACGTGGTTCTTCTCCATCAAAGGTAACATTTTTGCCAACGCTCGCCATTCCACGATATCTCTGACGTTGCACTTCGATATCGACTACGTAAACACCGTCCGCTGGCATGTAAGTTCGGTCTCTTAGGACCAGATTGGCTGTTGGATAACCAATAGTCCGCCCACGAGCATTTCCATGAACGACCATCCCACGAGATGGGAGCGGTGTGCCGAGCAGATGATTGACTTCCTTTACATCTCCATCAAGAATAGCCTGACGAATCCGTGTAGAACTAATCTTGCCCTTTTCATCCTCAACTGGAGGAACAATGATGATCTCTCCATCAAAATAGTCCTTCAGGTCATCCGCAGCTTTCTTATCTGAGCCAAAGGTATAGTCAAATCCTGCTACAATAATCGCTGGTTTTAAAGCTCGAACATAGGTATCAAAGAATTCTTGACCGGTTAGATTGGCAAATTTGCTACTAAAGTCAAGTAAGAAAAGAGCCTCTACTCCGTGCCACTTCATCTTGTGCTCTCGTTCCTCATGATTGACGATGTGAAGCATGAGTTCAGGTTGGTAAGGTTGTAAGGCAAGTTTTGGCGATTCTGTAAAGGTCATCACGACAACTGGCAGATAATCCTTCATCGAAGCCTTGCTGGCCACTTCAAAGAGTTTCTGATGTCCCTTGTGGATACCATCAAAATAACCTAGTACAAGGACTGTTTTCCCTGGTACTGCAATATCTTTTTCGTTCTTAATAGGTACTGTTGTAATCATGAAACTATTATATCATAGAGAAAGTCTTTTCGCTAAGAGGAAATCCCAAATGTTGTTTTTTGCACCTGAACTGACCGTAAGAGAAAATTTAGCACTTTAGTTTAAAAAAATAGCACCTCATAAGAGATGCTATCATTTGGTAACTAGTCTATTGTTTCTTCCATATCTTTTAACTTAACCGAAACAATCTTAGAAACACCTGATTCTTGCATGGTAACTCCATAGATAGAGTCCGCCGCCGCCATCGTCCCCTTACGGTGGGTTACGACGATAAACTGACTATCCTTGTCAAAGCGGTTGAGATAGTCCCCAAAGCGTTTAACATTGGCTTCGTCCAGCGCCGCCTCTACCTCGTCCAAGATGACGAAAGGAATGGTCTTAACTCGGATGATTGAGAATAGCAGAGCCAGAGCAGATAGGGCTTTTTCACCACCACTCATGAGGTTGAGAGATTGGATTTTCTTACCTGGTGGTTGAACAGAAATCTCCACACCAGCTGTTAAAAGATCGCCCTCAGTCAATATCAAGTCTGCCTGACCACCGCCAAACATCTGTCTAAAGGTCACTTTAAAGGACTCACGAATAGCCTCAAAGGTTGATTTGAAGCGCTCCTTAACCTCATCATTCATCTCTGTGATGGTCTCAAGGAGTAGGTTTTTCGCAGACAAAATATCATCTCGTTGACTATTGAGGAAGTCCAGACGGTTGTGAACTTCTTCGTACTGGTCAATAGCGTCTAAGTTGACAGGACCCAGCGAGCGAATAGCCTTCTCAAGATCTTTAACCTCTTGCTCTGCCAGATTGAGATCTTCCAGTTTATGCGCTTTTTCTAGAGCCTCAGTGTAGCTGATCTGGTACTGGTCAGTTAATTGAGCTTGTAGATAGCGCAAGTGTTCGCTGACCTTTTCCTTTTTGGCTTCAGCACGTGTCTGTTTACGAATCCACTCCTCATTCTGCTGGCGAGCCTGGTCCAAATGGCTGGCAATATCATCCAGTTGACCCTCGATATCATCTAATTCAAACTGCTTGCGAATCAGACCTTGTTGAAGATTGGCTTTCTGAGTTTTGGCCTCTTCCACCTGCTGGCTTAGCAAATCCGTATCCACTTTCTCAAGATTATCAACCTTTTCTTGGAGAAGGCGCTGAATTTCCTCTTGTTCGAGATTGAGGTTATCCAATTCCTTATCTAAGCGTTCAATATCAGTAACTTCGTACCGCTTTTGTCCTTGCAGTTCTGACTTAAGCAGGCGCGCTTGAGAAATCTGTTCCTGCAAGTTTTGATAACGTTCTTGAATAGCGTTTTTGTTAGACTTAATCTCTTCAATCTCAGCTTCCAGATTTTGCTTTTCACTGGCGATAGTAGCGAGGCGCTCTTGGCATTTTTCCCTGTCCGCTTGCCAATCTCCTTCAGATAGGCGATTTAATTCCTCTTCTTGAAGTTTCCAAAGCGTTTCCAGTTCTTCGACCTGCTGATTGGTTTGTTGATAAGCAAGATACAAACCTTGCTCCTGAATACGAGCTTGCTCACCCTGAGATTTGATAGCTTCTAATCTTTCTGCCAATACCGCCATCTCATCTTGCAAAGTCTTCAAACTCGCTTCTTCTGACCGCAAGTTAGCTTCTTCCTCAGCAATTTCTTTTTGTAATTGCTCTAGTTCTGGCTTGATGAAGATACTGTTATTTTGACGATTGGCACCCCCCGCGTAGGAACCACCTGTGCGCAATTCGGTACCATCAAGCGTCACCATGCGAACCTGATAACGAACTTGGCGAGCTGCCGTACGCGCGTGTTCTACTGTGTCAAAGATAGCCGTCGTAGCTAACAAATTCTTAAAAATGGCTTCTAGTCTCTTGTCAAACGACACCAACTCATCTGCCATTCCCAGAAAGCCTGGACTTGATGCGATAGCATCTTGATTCTGATTAGAGATTGTACGCGCCTTAATTGTCGTCAAAGGAAGGAAGGTTGCACGACCGGCTCTGTTGCGCTTGAGGAAATCAATAGCCTTAGTCGCCGCCTTCTCATCTTCTACGATGATGTGCTGACTGCTTGCTCCTAGCGCAATCTCAAGAGCTGTTTGATAATGAACATCAAAAGTCAAATGTTCACTGACTGCACCAATGATCCCACCAAGACGGGCTTTTTCTTGAAGAACACTCTTAACACCCGCATAAAAATTACTATGATTTCTTAGGATGTTTTCCAAACTCTGGGCTCTAGCCTGCTTGTTTTTGAGACTGTCTAGACGGTCAAAGAGTTGGCTCTGCTGGGCTTGGTAAGAAACTTTCTGCTCCTCTTGCTCCTTGGCACTAGCTTGGTAGTCTGCCAATAATTTCTGAACCTGCTCCTTGGCAGTTTCAAGCTCAGCCTGTTGTTGACTGGCCTTCTCTTTAGCTGTAGCCAGTTGTTCTTTCAGTTTCTCAAGTTGGTCTGCTTGTTTTTGAGATAGTTGACGGCTGTTCTCTAGTTCATTCTCGATACGAGTCAGTTGGTTTGAAACATCCGCTTCTTCTTGTAAAAGAGCGACAAAGCGTTCACGCAAGAGCTCAATCATTTGGTCAGGATCATCTGAAAAAGCTAGCAATTCTGCTTCTAGATGATTGAGTTCTTTGTTGTTTTCAGCTAGACTTTTCTCTAACTGTTCCAAGTTCGCTTCTTTTTCAGCCTTTTCCTTACTTAGAGCCTTTCTCTTATCTTCCAGACTCGCCAAACGGGCTTGCGCTTCTTGTTGATTAAGGGCTACTTGCTCAGATTCCAGTTTGGATAGGGCTAGTTTTCGCTCTAAGTCACTGATCAAACTAGTCAAATCCATTAAGCTTCCTTGGTCTTTAGCCATTTCAGCTTGGAGATCTTGGCGTTTCTTTTTAAGAGTTTGATTTTCTTCCTCTAACTCTTCACGTTTTTGGTAATAACTGGTCAAGAGTTCCTGAACCTGCGTTAGTTCTTCTTCTGTCAGCTCTAGTTCAGCCTTGTTTTCCTTGATTTGGGCAACCAGTACATCCAAGTAAATAGCCTTGCGTTGACCATCCAAGTCGAGAAACTTGCGAGCATTCTCGGCTTGTTTTGCAAGGGGCTTGATTTGATTGTCCAACTCATAGATAATGTCCTCTAAGCGGTCGAGATTGTCCTGAGTTTGTTGCAGTTTGCTTTCTGTTTCTTTTCGACGAGTCTTGTATTTTAAAACTCCAGCAGCTTCTTCAAAAATAGCTCGGCGTTCCTCTGGCTTGGAATTAAAAATCTCCTCAACCTTCCCTTGAGAGATGATGGAGAAGGAATCCCGTCCCAAACCGGTATCCAAGAAGAGGTCATGAATATCACGCAAGCGAACTTTCTTGCCATCAATTCGATACTCGCTATCTCCACTACGATAGATATGGCGTTCTACCTTAATGACTTGCCCTGCATCCTTGATGAAGCCATCTTCATTGTCCAAGGTCACGATAACAGAGGCATAATTGAGTGGCTTACGACTTTCGGTCCCAGCAAAGATAACGTCGGGCATCTTGCCGCCACGAAGACTCTTGACACTGGACTCCCCCAAGGCCCATCGCAGACTTTCTGTGATATTTGACTTCCCAGAACCATTGGGCCCAACGACAGCTGTCACACCTTGGTCAAAGACGACCTTGGTCTTGTCAGCAAAGGACTTGAATCCCTGAATCTCAATCTCCTTTAAATACATGAATCCAGCCCCTTCTCAACTGCATTTTTTGCGGCCTCTTGCTCTGCCAATTTTTTAGAACGGCCTTGGCCTTTTCCTATACTCTTGCCCTCAACCAGAACTTCTACATCAAAAACCTTATCATGAGCAGGTCCCGTTTCAGAGGTCACCTGGTAGCGAATATCCACATCGCCATTAACCTGGAGCAACTCTTGCAGGTGTGTCTTGTAATCCTTAATCATTTCAAAGTCACCTGCTTCAACCTTGGGGATCATTACTTGATAGATAAACTCTTTTACTCTAGCAACATCCTTATCCAAAAGCAATGCTCCCAAAAAGGCTTCAAAGGCATCTCCAAGAATGGTGTCACGATTGCGCCCACCAGACTTTTCTTCCCCTTTTCCTAGCTTGATAAACTGATCAAACTGGCAATCACGCGCAAAACCAGCCAAACTCTCCTCACGGACAATCATGGCACGGAGCTTGGACAAATCACCCTCTGGTTTCTTAGGATATTTTTTATACAGATATTCTGAAATCAATAATTGCAGAACAGCGTCTCCTAAAAATTCCAAGCGCTCATTGTGTGAAATTTTTAAGAGGCGGTGCTCATTGGCATAACTCGTATGAGTAAAGGCAGTTTCTAGTAGCTTTTTATCTGCAAATTCGATTGCAAAACGCTTCTTTAGTACAGTTTGTAATTCTTTCATACCAACCTCTTTCTAACTGATAACAGTCTCTTTTATTATATCAAAAAAAGCCCCCTGAGTCACTTTAAAACGGGACTAGAGGGGATTTGAGCATTTTTAGAACAAACTTTTCATTTTTAGGGGCAAATTTGAGGCAGGATAAATAAAAAGCCTTATTTAAGGCTTTCATAGGCTATTTACATCCACCCTGAGGGAATCGAACCCCCATCTCAAGAACCGGAATCTTACGTGATATCCATTACACTAAGGGTGGAAACTTGTCTTATTATAACAGAAATTTGCTCTAATAACAAGTTTTTTATGGGTAAACTAAGCGTCCGTTAGTGTGAAGCATCCCCGTTCCAGATAGAGTTTTTCACGATAACATAATCAACATGTTTGAGGTCCGCAACTTTGCGTCCACCTGCATAAGAGATAGCACTTTGTAAGTCCTGCTCCATCTCAGTAAGGGTGTCTTGCAAATGCCCTTTAGCAGGCAGTAAGATGCGCTTACCTTCCACATTTTTATATGCTCCCTTTTGGTATTGAGAAGCTGAACCATAGTATTCTTTGAACTGTTCGCCGTCGACTTCAATCGTCTTTCCTGGGCTTTCGATATGTCCTGCAAAAAGGGAACCGATCATGACCATGCTGGCACCGAAACGGATAGACTTGGCAATATCACCATGAGTACGAATCCCACCATCAGCAATAATCGGTTTACGTGCAGCCTTGGCACACCAGCGTAGGGCAGCCAACTGCCAACCACCTGTACCAAAACCAGTCTTGACCTTTGTGATACAAACCTTACCAGGACCGATTCCTACCTTAGTAGCATCCGCACCAGCATTTTCCAATTCACGCACAGATTCTGGCGTTCCCACATTTCCAGCAATGACAAATGTACCTGGTAATTCTTTCTTGATGTGCTGAATCATAGAAATCACGCTATCCGCATGACCGTGAGCAATATCAATTGTGATGTACTCAGGAGCATCAGCCTTGAGCTGGCTAACAAAGTCATACTCGTAATCCTTGACACCAACAGAAATGGAAGCAATGAACCCTTGATCGTGCATACGTTTGATAAAAGGAATGCGCCCCGCTTCATCAAAACGGTGCATAATGTAAAAGTAACCGCCTTTAGCAAGTTGCTCTGCTACGTTCTCATCCAAAATCGTCTGCATATTTGCTGGCACAACAGGTAGTTTGAAAGTGTGATTTCCAAGTGTGACACTTGTGTCTGCTTCTGCACGGCTTTTAATGACACATTTATTTGGGATCAACTGAATATCTTCGTAATCAAAAATTGGAAATTCATTTAACATATCGATGTCTCGTTTCTTTTGTAATGATCTACCTATGCTTGCGCATCTCTACGCCTTTTTCCGACGTTTCCTTGACTTATTATAAACCAAAGTACAGTTTTTGTCAAATATTTTCAATAATCAAATTATATTGTTCGGGAATTGCTTATATAAATAGCAAAAAAGTGAAGAGACTATTTTCTCCCCACTTCTTCATCAATAATCGCTTTAAAATTTTCTTCTGAGTTTTCCATCATTTTACAAAATTCATTGTAAGATGAAGCATTCTGAGGGATTTGGATAGACAATTTCTTCAACAAAGCTCCATAACCTGCTAGCTTTCCTATCTCATTATCAACAACCTTGTGCTTGCTCGGAAAAACAAGACCAGCTTTCTCAGCTTCTAAAATATAAGAATAGGAAATCAACTGGAACAAGTCCTCGCGATTGATCCCTTTTTCAGTAAACTCCAGTTTTTTATATTTTGCATCTAGAACTATTTTTAACTCTTTATGATAAAAATCTGGAAATACTTTTCTTTCACGATTAGAAAATACTGAAATTCCGTCCGTCTTATCCTTATTTCGAGGATGTATGAAATCTTTTGGCAACAGGGTATAAACATACTCTTCCCAAAGCCAGGAAACATCAAAAAGAATACCATGGATTTTTTGCTCTTGATATCCTAACCCATGCTTCTCTCTATTTAGGATCATCAGGCAAAGCTCTTGCAACTTTCTGTACTCGTGAAAGTATGCATGACGTATAGGTTTAGATTGATTTCCCCGAATAATCTTGGCACGATCAGCTAGTTTATAAGAGGGCGTTACACGCACGATTTCAGATACATTTTCACGATTACTATCGAGTAGTGCTCCAAAACCTTTTTGAGTCTTTATGTACTCAATCGTATGCCGAATCAGCTGCATGAGGGGATTATCATAGGTGAATTCTCTCGTTGTGTAGGCAATATTTCCCATAAAAGGAACATTTCTCTTAAGATGATTTCCCACATCTATCACTCCCTTTACATGACTGTCGTTATGAGAAAATCTTTGGTATTCCTTATAAAGACCTTTTCTGAGAGCAGCTTGCAGATATTTGGGAAAGAGGTACATCAAAAGTTGATAGAGCTTATCTTCACGCGACAAAGCTACATCTAAACTAGTGAGATTGATATGAAGAACCTTTTGTAAAAGATAATGCAAAAAATGGTCGTTACTTTCATCAGAAAAACGAGAGGAAATCGTTAATCTTTCCTGACCATATCCAAGAAAACCAATTACGTTTCCTGTCTTGATTTCCTGATTAACTGTTTCCAAAATCTTTTGGTCCTTGTCTAAATCAGGAGAATTCATCAAATCATTCGGGAAAATAAAGATACGGTCCTCTCGAGAAAGGTTATCCAGTGTTCTATCAAGAAGCGCTTGACTTAGTTTGGGATATTCTGCTACAAAGTCTTCTTTAGCAATTTTATGCTGATTATCAGTTATACGCATCATTATCACCAGTATCTTGCTGAACTGTTTGCTCGTTATTTGTCAGATCAAATGCTTTTTTCAATGTATCCAGAGTTTCGGCCTCCTCATAAGAACCACGTAAGTAATCTTCCAATAGAGGTTTGAGGTAATCAGACCAGAGTAACTCATAGTCAAAATCCACATCCTGCAACTTAAGGAAATAACTTGGTCCGATATGATAATGACTATTTAGCTCTTGAACGTTTTCGATAGCAGCATTCAAGTTTCTTAGACGAGTTTTTGCTTCTTCGGCTTTATCACCAAGCACGTCATCAAGCATACCAACTTGACTCTCGGCAGTAACTTCAACAAAACGGAAACGACGACGCATAGCAAAATCAAAGGTATCTACTGAACGGTCAATATCATTCATTGTTCCGATGATGTAGACATTCTCAGGAATATAAAACTTGTCATCAGTCTCATGTAAATTAGCATATTGGGTAGAAACACTTCCCTTTTCACCACGATAACCAGGGTCAATAGAGAAAAAGAGTTCACCAAAAATCTTTGAAATCTCTCCACGATTGATTTCATCGATGATGAAGACGAATTTCTTATCAGTATCAATTTCTGTTGGGGAAACATAGTCTTTCAAACCAAATCTCTTTCTCAATGTTTCTAGGACTTTTTTTCCTTGATTACGATAATAAGGCTGTTTCAGATATTTTTCATCTTTATAGAGTTCATAAACATAAGATTTTGTTAAGCAAGTTCCTTGGGCTTTAGTTTCATAATTGATATTAAAATTATTTCTACTATTTACTGTGAGATAGGAAAATTCTGTCAAATATTCTTTTTCATCTCTGCTATTTACATATTCAAGATAAAGATCCCACGCTTCCTCAAAATTATCTTGGCCTCCAGTTTTCTGAGCTTCTTTAGCCTTCTGGCAAAACTTCTTAAAAATACCATCTTCTAGCTTAAACTCGATAGCTCCATCACCATTTGATACAGGTCTCAACCCCTCTACAAAATCAGTATAATCATAGGATGGATGAAATTGTACAAATCCGATTTGGTCTTCGTTGCCACCCGTTAATTCTTTAGCAATTTCTTTAGCAAGATAAGTTTTTCCTGTGCCAGGTGCACCACGGAGGATGAGGTTTTTGGATTTTTTTAATATACCACTATAATTAAATAAAAAATCATTCCTTAACATAGTTTCACTTTCTAATTTTTTATACTTTTTCCAATTAGGATGATTCAAAAAATAGTCATAGTCTTGAATTATGATTTCATCACTTGCTGCAAATTTTATTAACTGGTTAGTCTCTTTAGTTCGATACTTAATATCTGATGGAAACCATATTGTTTCTTGCCCCGTAAAGAAAAACCACTCCCTCTCTATATACTCTTTTTTCCAAGCAACAATAATGGTATGCCCATCATCTAAAACCTCTTTAACAGTCGCCATTCCACGAATTTTCATCACAGAAACCTTTAAATCATCTTTCTTTACAAAAGGTAAATTCTTCTTTTTGACATATGTAGATTTAGCAAATAAAACGTCACCTGGTTTAATTTTATTAAACAACTTTAACATTCTTTGATACTGTTTATTTTCCTCGTTATTATGCCATCCTAATTCCCACTTTCCTTCTTTCATAAAATATTCAAGATAATCATCATCACCAAATTTTGTACCAACAAAAAAATAGTTATTTTGCTCACTGTTCATTTGAATACTCCTTTAATTTACTTTCACAAGTAAGTTCTATTAATATATAGTTCATCTATAGCATATCATATCCTATAGAAAAAGAAAAGAACTTCTAAAAAAAGCCCAGCGTTAGGAGCTTCAATGACTCTTAACACTAGACTTCTTTTTTTATCTTAGTAATACTCTCCCTGACGGTAGTCCCATGAGTTAAAGGTATCTGACAAATGCATCATGATTTTATCAATGTCAAGCCCTTTGCGGATAACAACTGGCGCTGGTGAGATTGAACGGGCTCCTCCTTGTTCTGGGATGAGTTTTCCGTCTTTATCGACCATAGACACCATCACACCTTGCTCGTAGCGAGTTTCGATTGTTTTGTCCGGTTGGATGGATGCCACATAGTCGTCTGCTTCGATGACAAGGTCCACTGCTCCTTCGATACGTTCTCCGATTCCTTCTACCTTACCACGATTTCCTTTTCCAGATGGGTTGGCTGATGAGGCATAGACCATTTTACCTTCTTCCCAAAGTTTAGCAGCCAATTGTTCACCAGCTTTACCAAACTTGATGACAAAACAGCTAGTACCACGAACGTCTGTCATGAGCTCCTCACGGCCATCACCGTATGCTTTGAGTTTTTCAAAAGCTTCTGGTTTCCATGGAAGGATACAACCGAGGAGAATGTCTTCGTCCCAATGTTTTTGGTAGAAGGCTTCAATTTCTGGATTGAGTTGTGCTAAAGCGCGAAGCTCATCCATGCTACCACAAAGTACAACACCTGGTTTGTTACGGTTACGCTCTTTGGCTTCAAACTTGCGTTCAAGACCTGCCTTATCGCTAGTCATGATAATGTAACCAACTTTTGTAGGGCAAACAATGCACCCGCCCTCACCTTTTAAAATGTCATAGCCTTCTTGTGAAAGTGTTCCGTTCCATTGAATGTGTTTTGTCATAGTTCTATATTTCCTTTTCTATTTTTCTAATCCTGCCAGTAGGCCGGTCGTTGTTTTTCATAGGCTGCAATCAAATCTTCATACTGCAAAGTAATTCCGATATCATCCAAACCATTTAAAAGCTTGTGTTTCCATTCGCTATCAATTTCGAAAGTGAATTCTCCGACTGGTGAGATGATTTTTTGTTGTTCCAAGTCCACAGTTACCTGATCGGTCGGTTTAAGTTGGGCTAGTTTCTCTCTAACCCCTCTAGGCTGAACAATGGGCAACATGCCATTATTGAGTTCATTATTGTAATGAATGTCCCCGAAAGAACCTGCAATCACGACCTTAAAACCATAGTCAGCTAGAGCCCAAGCTGCGTGTTCCCTCGAAGACCCCGCCCCAAAGTTATCCCCCGAGATAAGAATACTGGCTTTACGATATTCAGGTCGGTTAAAGACAAAGTCTGGATCCTCAGTGTAGTTATCGTCCAGATAACGCCAAGCATACATGAGGTACTTACCAAAGCCTTTTTTATCAATTAACTTGAGAAACTGCTTGGGGAGTATTTGGTCGGTGTCGATGTTATCGTTCATGAGAGGAACGGTCGTTCCCGTATAAACTGTAAATTTCTCCATATCCTCTCCTTACTGGGCCTCTGGCATTTGCCGAACATCTACGAAACGCCCTGCAATAGCTGCCGCAGCTGCCATAGCTGGACTGCAGAGATGGGTTTTAGCACCAAATCCTTGTCTGTCTTCAAAGTTGCGGTTACTGGTTGAGGCACAGTGAACCCCATCAGGAACCTTGTCCGGATTCATCCCTAGGCACATAGAGCAACCTGGGTCTCGCCACTCAAAGCCAGCATCTAAGAAAACCTTATCCAAGCCCAACTTCTCCGCAGCTCGTTTGACAGGACGCGATCCTGGTACTACAATTGCTGTTAGATTGGGAGCAATCTTCTTCCCTTTTACAAATCGCGCAGCCAGTTGTAGGTCACTGAGCCGAGCATTGGTACAAGACCCGATAAAAATATATCCTAGTTCAATATCCTCTGGCTTTTGACCTGGTTCCAAGTTCATGTAATGATAAGCTCGCTCATCGTTCATATCCTTAATTTCTGGGAAGCTACTGTCAAAGTCAACGCCCATAGCAGGATTGGTTCCCCAAGTCACCATAGGAGCTAGGTCTGAGACATCCATCTGGATAACCTTATCATAAACAGCATCGTCATCGCTGACTAGGGTTTTCCAATCCGCCACAGCCTCCTCAAAAGCTTCGGGAACACATTCCCGTCCCTTGAGATAGTCATAGGTGGTCTGATCTGGATTCATAATTCCCATCTTGGAGCCAAACTCGATGGACATATTGCAGATGGTCATTCTCTCTTCCATGGTCAGTGCATCAATGGCTTCTCCACGATATTCAAGCACATAGCCAACACCACAGGCAACGCCGTACTTGGCAATTAAGGCGAGAATGTAATCCTTAGAATAAACTCCTTTTTGAGGAACACCAGTGAATTCTACCAGCATTTTCTTGGGTTTAACTTGCCAGAGTGTCTGGGTAGCAAAGACATGCTCGACCTCACTGGTCCCAATCCCAAAAGCGATAGCTCCGAAAGCTCCGTGGGTTGCTGTATGGCTATCTCCACAGACGATGAACTTCCCTGGTTGGGTTCGTCCTGTCTCTGGACCAACCATATGAACGATTCCTTGCTTTTCAGAACCGTGGGCTGCATGTTCAATCCCAAACTCCTCAACATTTTCAGCTAGTTTATCAATTTGTGCTTTGGAAATCACATCTCGAATATCGTAGATATTGACCGTTGGGACATTGTGGTCAAAGGTCCCAAATGTCAAGTCTGGTCGTCTCAATCTGCGGCCCGCATCTCTTAATCCTTGAAAAGCTTGAGGACTGGTCACTTCATGAATATAGTGCTGGTCCACATACATGAGTTGGGGCTGCCCCTCTTCTCCTGTGATGACATGGCGGTCCCATAATTTATCAAAAATCGATTTTCCTGCCATCCATTACCTCCAAATAAAATATAAGGCTACTAGTGTGGTCACCATCCCGAGAAACCAAACTGTTTTAAAATACCATTTTCTAGTCTTGTGGTGAAAGGTGATTCCTGCCAACCAGGCACCAAAACCACCAAAAGTAAAGGCTAAAATGAGTAAGATTTTCTCTGGAATGCGCCAAGCACCTCTTCTTGCCTTGGATTTGTCAATGCCATAAATCAAGAAAATCAACAAATTCCAAATCAAGAGGGCAAGCGTTATTCCTTCATTTATCTTCATAATCTTTCAATGATGGCTTCTGTCATTTCCCTGGTCGAAGCCTGTCCTCCAATATCTCTTGTTAAAATGCCAGCCGCTAAACTAGCTTCAACAGCACGTTCGATACGCTCCGCATCCTCATAACGTCCAAAGCTATCTCTCAACATCATGGCAACTGACAAAATCATGGAAATAGGATTGGCAATTCCTTGACCTGCAATATCAGGTGCCGAACCATGAATAGGTTCATAAAGACTTGGACCTATTTCAGAATGACTAGCTGATGGCATGACTCCAAGCGTGCCAGATAGAACGCTTGATTCATCAGATAGAATATCTCCGAAAAGATTTTCCGTCACGATGACATCAAACTTGGCAGGATTGGTAATCATGAGCATGGCAGCTGAGTCCACCAACTGGTGTTCCAAGGTTACATCTGGGAAATCCTGAGCGACTTCCTCAGCTACTCTCCGCCAGAGTTTTGAAGTCGCTAGAACATTTTGCTTATCGATACTAGTAACGATTTTTCTGCGACTTCTTGCGATTTCAAATGCCTTGCGAATGATCCGCTCTACTTCCTCATAGCTGTAGTCGTTGATATCACGCGCTTTTCGCTCTTCAAGGATATGATCCCCAAAGTAAATTCCACCTGTCAACTCACGCACCACGACAAAGTCTACACCAGCAATTCGTTCCGGTTTGAGAGGTGATAAATGCTTGAGACTGTCAAAGATTTTTACAGGCCTAATATTGGCATAGAGATTGAGTTCCTTACGAAGAGCTAGCAAGCCTTGTTCAGGCCGAATCGCCGCCCCATCATACTGGGGACTACCGATAGCCGCAAGGAGAATAGCATCTGCTTCTCTACATGCCTTGAGGGTTTCATCAGGTAAGGGATGCCCCACAGCATCAATACCCGCACCTCCAAAGGGGCGTCTGTCTATCTCATAGTCAAATCCTGTTTTTGAAGCTAGAGCTTCCAGAACCGCTAAACCAGCTTCCATGATTTCTGGACCGATTCCATCCCCTGCTAGAGCTACTATTTTCTTTGTCATAGCCTTCTCCTTTACACACTAGGCATGTCTCGGTAGGAAACGCTATGCCCCATCTCACCTGCATTCTCTTTTTGAACAAAAGTATTGGCATTGATATAGGCAATAGCGGAAGCCTTCAATACATCGAAATCAAGACCTGCTGCGTTAAAGATGGTTTCGGTATCTCTGTTTTCAACAGTGACCAAAACCCGAGCTTGGGCATCGATTCCATCTGTTACAGCATCAATGGTATAGGACACCAAGCGGACAGATTGGTTAAAGAACTTATCGATAGCGTTAAAGATTGCTTCAACGGAACCTTGCCCTGTCGCATTGAATTCGACTTTCTCACCATCCATATTGGCTAGGCTAACGAGCGCTTCAATGTCATTATCTGCATGGGTTTGAAGTTGCAAATCATCAAAATGGAAGCCTTCTGGATTTTCAACCATGGTTCCAGCTACCAGAGCTCGAATATCTGCATCTGTGATTTCTTGTTTCTTGTCCGCCAGTGCCTTGAACTTAGCGAAGAGTGGTTTGATATCCTCTTCTGTAAAATCTAGAGCCAATTCTCTTAGTTTCTCAACAAAGGCATGGCGACCAGACAATTTACCAAGTGGAAGGCTATTACTCTTAACACCGACCAATTCAGGTGTGATGATCTCATAAGTGAGAGGATTTTTAAGGACTCCATCTTGGTGAATGCCCGATTCATGAGAGAAGGCATTGCCACCAACGACAGCCTTGTTTTTAGGAACTGGAATACCAGAGAAGCGAGAAACCATTTCAGACGTATTCATTGTTTCATCCAAAACAATATCACTAGTTGCTTGGAAGAAATCCTCACGAATCTTCAAAGCAACAGCTACTTCTTCAAGAGCAACATTACCTGCGCGTTCACCGATACCATTAATAGTTCCCTGGACGCGTCCAGCACCGTGTTTAATTGCTGTCAAAGTATTTGCAGTTGCCATACCGAGATCATCGTGACAGTGGACACCAAAGACAACTTTATGATCTGATTTAATATTTTCAATCAAGTGATCAAAGATACGTGCAAACTCTTCTGGAGTCGTAAAACCAACTGTGTCAGGGATATTGATATAAGATGCACCTACATCGACCGCTGTTTGAACGACTTGTAAGAGGAAATCCAACTCTGTTCTAGTCGCATCTTCAGGAGAGAATTCGACGATTTCAAACTTAGAACGTGCATAAGAAACATGTTCCTTGATAGCTTCTAAAATCTCTTCCTTGCTCTTATTTAGCTTATACTTGCGGTGAATCGGACTGGTAGCGATAAAGACATGAATTTGAGGATATTTGGCATCCTTAAGAGCCTCATAACAAGCATCAATATCAGATTTTACAGAACGAGCTAATCCTGTCACTGCTGTTTTTTTCATGGCTTTAGCAATTTCTTGAACAGCTATAAATGAATCTGGACTAGCAGCCGGAAAACCAGCTTCAATTACAGAAATTCCCCATTTCTCCAGCTGTCTTGCAATGGAAACTTTTTCCTTTATTGAGAAGTTAACACCAGGTGTTTGTTCCCCATCACGAAGGCTTGTATCAAAAAATTCAACTTTACGCATAAGATTTCCCCTTTTCCAAATGTGGTTTTAAAAAAACATCTCGCTCAGAAGCCCAAGCGAGATGTTGATTTACTCCCGCTTGGTAAGCCAAACAGGACTAATGCTTTTGCACTAGCCCGAGTACCTCAACAACAAAGCAAATTGATTAAACTTAGCTGTTTTCATGTTTGACTTTCTCCTTCGTTTGATATCTTGTTTAGTATTTTAGCATAGCTAAAAACACTTGTCAAGAAAAAATCCATTATTTTCTGAAAATTTCTTCAGTAAAGAATATTTTGCTAATTGAAAGTATTTGAAAAATCAAGTAACTTTCCTTATTTTTTCACAGTCAAGTTCCAACTTCTTTCGATGAGTTCTATCACTTCTTCATCTTGCAAACTATCATCAAGTGCCAGACTAAGCCAGTAGCGTTTATTCATATGAAAAGCTGGATAAATACCCTTTTGTGAAAACAGGTCAGCTACTTGGTCGTGTTTGAGGTTGACTGCTTCGACTAGCCCTTCTCTGCCCTTTTCCAGCTTATCCCATGGGATTCTCATCACAACAGCATACCACTTTTGATTGTCTTCATGGCGCAATACAGCTGTATCAGGAGACTTTTCCCACAGATACTCCAACTGATTACCATACTTTTCCTGAACCTTATCCATGATACGCTTAGTCTGAGGACAGATAAAATCCTGTACATCAAAGCAATCCTTCCGAATCTGGTAAAGAATCTCTAAACAAGCCTCACGGACACTTGCAACAAAACTCCCACGCATACTTTCCATATGAACTTGAGGATAGAGATCTCCCGTTTCCTGGTCAAAAACCTGAAAGCTCACATTATCAGGAGTGATGGAGAGTGTCATGAAAAATTCACCCTGCAAAATCTGGCAACTATAGGTCCAGACCTCTCCATTTTCTACAAAACCATAGGCATGAGCTTTTTCTTTATTAAACTGGTAGGATTTAAAAATTTCAAACATAAGTGAAAACTGCTACCAAAAGCTAGCAGTTCCTTTCTATTTTTTAAAAGACAACCTTGGTTCCATGCAATTGTGTCACGCCCAGCTGGTCAATAAAGGTTTGACGGTTGTCCAAGTCAATCCCCCCACCTGGTAAGATTTCAATTTTACCAGCTGCATATTCCAAAATTCTGTGATAATGAGCGAAACGTTTCTCTAGCGAGTCTCCAGACACACCAGCACGAGTTAAGATACGAGTGACTCCGGCTTGGCTGAGCCAGTCAATGGCTTCCAACTGGTCTTCATCACTCAATTCATCAAAGGCCATGTGAAAGACAATTTCCATTCCTTTAGATGCGGCAATCAGCTTCTCAAGATTGACCTTGTCCAACTTCTTATCAGCAGTTAAAGCACCAAAGACTACCCCTTGGCTACCTGCTTGAGCAGTTAAACGAATATCTTCTAGCATGATTGCGATTTCCATATCATGATAGACAAAGTCACCACCACGTGGACGAATCATGGTCATAATGGTCGTATCGTAGTTAGCTGCCAGTTCAACCGCTGCCTTGGTCACTCCATAGCTAGGTGTTGTTCCACCCACTGCTAGATTGTCACAAAGTTCGATTCGACGAGCTCCAGACTGCATCGCTTTTTCTAGCAAGGTCACATTTTCAGCACAAAATTCGTAAATCATTTGATTCTCCTTGATGTTTTCTTTAAATTTATTATATCATATTATTTTAAATATACTTTCATTTTTATCAAGGCAAATAACTACTATTTTTATCTATTCTTTGTCAGGAATGACTTTAAAGAGATAGTAGGTGATAAAGATAGTCAAGGCTCCCAGACCGATTTTGACTGGCAAAAGAGGGGCAAAATAAATAGAAATCCCCATCAAGATATAGATAGATACGATGATTTTTTTCTTTCGTTCTCGCGCTATTGACTTGGTTTCCCGAAAGTCCGCTACATAAGTCTGATAAAGCTTTGTATGATAAAGCCAGTCTTCAAAACGCTTAGAAGATTTTGAAAAGCAAGCGATAGCTAACAAAAGAAAGGGGGTTGTTGGTAAAAGCGGTAGGACAACTCCAATAACAGCTAAAGCCAGTGAAATAAAGCCAATACAGAGATAAATGATACGCATGATTTCTCCTAGATAAATTACTCTTCCTCTAGTTTCGCACACAAGGGGGAAATTTGTCAAGCTTCAAGTAAAAAGAGCCTGAAATTCATTTTCAAGACTCTGCATTTTATTTAATTTTCTCTTCTTCGTAGTCGCCATTACTACATACAACCTGCTTGCCACCACCACGGACTTTTTTCTCCACAAGGAAGTGTCCACATTTTGGACAGTCACGGCCAATTGGTTTGTCCCAGGAAGTAAACTCACATTCTGGATAACGATTGCAACCAAAGAAGATACGATTGCGCTTGGTTTTGCGTTCAATGATTTGTCCTTGATGACAGCTTGGACACTCGACACCAATCTCCTTAACAATCGCTTGTGTATGACGGCAGTCTGGGAAGTTGCTACAAGCATAGAATTTACCAAAACGACCGAGCTTAATCACCATTGGACTACCACAAACTTCACAGTCAAATCCAGCTGGCTCATCCTTAATCTGAATTTTTTCCATTTCGGATTCAGCCTTGGCCACTTCTTTAGAGAATGGTTTATAAAATTCATCAATGACCCGTTGCCACTGCTCTTTTCCAACTTCGACATCATCTAGTTTTCCTTCCATCTCAGCTGTGAAGGTAACGTTTACGATATCTGGGAAATATTCAACAATGAGTTTATTGACAATTTCTCCCAACTCTGTTGGTTCAAAACGTTTAGCTGCCAGACGAACATAGTAACGTTTTTGGATGGTTTCAATGGTCGGAGCATAGGTTGACGGACGTCCAACTCCATTTTCTTCCAAGGTCTTGATAAGAGTCGCTTCCGAATAGCGAGCTGGCGGTTGAGTGAAATGTTGTTCTGGCTTGCTATTGACCTGCTTGACCACATCTCCTACTGCCATATCTGGCAGCATCTTGTTCTTGTCAGAGTCATTGTAGATAGCAAGATAACCATCAAACTTAACTTGACTTCCATTTGCCGCAAACTGAACACCATTTTGAGAGAGCTTAACAGCCATGGTATCAAAGATAGCGCCTGTCATCTGGCTTGCCACGAAACGGTTCCAGATCAGGGTATAGAGCTTGAGTTGGTCTTTGTCCAAGTACTTAGCGATGCTTTCAGGTGTGTTAAAGACACTAGATGGACGAATGGCTTCGTGAGCATCTTGAGCTCCTGAGGCATTCTTGACCTTGCTACCATGCTTGGAATACTTGCTACCAAAACGGTCGTTAATGTAGCTTGCCGCTTCATTCTGAGCCACAGGACTGATACGAGTCGAGTCTGTACGCATATAGGTAATCAAACCTTGCACACCTGTACCGATATTAATCCCTTCATAAAGCTGTTGGGCCACCATCATAGTCTTTCGAGTACGGAAATTGATTTTGTTGGCAGCATCCATCTGCATGGTTGAGGTCGTATAAGGTAGGGGCGCATTGCGTTTGCGCTCCTTCTTATCTACCTGATCCACTGTAAAATCCTTGCTCGATAGATGGGACAAAACTTCTTTGACCTCTTCATTGGTGGTCAATTTCATCTTTTTGCCATTCATACCATAGAATGAAGCTTGAAATTGCTTAGTTCCCTTCTTAAAGACACCATCAATTGTCCAGTATTCTTCCGGTTGGAAGGCATTGATTTCATTTTCACGGTCAATGATGAGCTTAAGGGCAACAGACTGCACGCGCCCTGCTGATAAGCCCTTCTTGACCTTTTTCCACAAAATTGGCGAAATCGAATACCCTACCAAGCGGTCTAAGACTCGACGAGCTTGTTGGGCATCGACCAAGTCCATGTCAATCTTGCGAGGTTCTTTAAAGGCATTTTTTACTGCGTCCTTGGTGATTTCATTAAAGACCACACGGTTGGCATCATTTTCATCCAAGTTGAGAATGTGAGCCAAATGCCAGGAAATCGCTTCTCCTTCACGGTCCGGGTCACTCGCCAGAAAGACTTTATTGGCCTTTTTGGCTTCCTTTTTCAGGTCATTGATGAGAGGACCCTTGCCTCGGATATTGATATACTGTGGTTCGTAGTTATTTTCAATGTCAACAGACATACTGGATTTTTTCAAATCTCGGATATGCCCGACACTGGCTAAAACCTTGTAGTTTCTGCCTAAATATTTCTCAATCGTTTTCGCCTTAGCAGGCGACTCTACGATGACTAGATTTTTCTTAACTGTTGATTTTTTCTTCTTTGTTGCCGTAGCCACACTATCACACCTTTTCAAAGTAATAAACTTTATAAAGTGTAAACCATTTTTCTATAGCTGTCAAGACTTAAATCCTATATATAGAAGAAAAGTTTATCTAAATAATCAATTTCTCCTTAAAATTCAAACTCAGCCAAGACATCTTGACCACTTGTGACCAGTTTTGCTCCCTCTTGGATCAGGTGGTGACAGCCATCTGAATGGCCATCTAAAATGTTTCCCGGAATGGCAAAGACATCACGCCCTTCTTCCATAGCTCGCTCACAGGTGATGAGACTACCAGAACGCATCCTTGCCTCTGCTACAATCACACCACGGCAAAGGCCAGCAATGATACGATTACGAGCTGGAAAGTGAAATTTCAAGGGTTCCTCACCAGGTCCGTACTCGCTAAGTACCAAATGGTGATTACCAATGTGTTCCTGCAAACGTTTATTGGCACGTGGATAAAAAACATCCAATCCAGTTCCAATGACAGCAATCGTTCGTCCTCCATTCTGGAGCGCAGCCATATGGGCAGCGGTATCAATTCCTTTGGCCAAACCACTGACCACGATTAACTCGTTTTCCAAACCTTGAATGACTTTCTGGACCGACTTTGCTCCCTGACTAGAACATGAACGACTCCCTACAACAGCAACCTTTGGAAATTTCAACAGGTCTAGATTTCCTTTATAAAACAAGAGCGCTGGAGCATCATAAATCTCACTCAGATCCCAAGGATAACAGTCATCAAGAATAGAAAAGGATGGAAATTTCTGAAACTCCTTCTCCAACTGTGCATCATCTATCTGGAAATAGCGTTCCATAAAGACAGTAGGATTACGACACCCAGATATTTCTGCAATATCACCTAGCAAGAGCTCCTGATCTACAGTCTCATCGTATTCAAGAACTGTTAAAATTTGTTGATTGCTCAGCCCAGCTTTTCTCAATTTGTAAATCTCATAGTTTGTGATCTTCATATACAACTCCATTTCTTTTTCTACTCATCTATCTATTCGTAAAAAAAATAAAAAGAAGACCAAGGATCTTCTTTTTTCATTTATTCAGATTTAGTAGTTGACCAGCTACTTTCAATCATCGGTAAGATTGTTTTTAAAGTTTCCCCATCCCCTTCAAGTGAAACATAGCGGATTTTACCATCATTTGATCGGAAAACCCAGGTAACGAGGTATTTCCCTGACTTAGCAATTGCATTGACAACATAGGCTTCATAGCCTCCAATGGTCGATTTGGAGCCCCAAACCTTACTGAAATCAGAGCTTTGTTCTTTAGAAGTTAAAATACTAGATGAGACAGTCACAACATCCAGTTTAGCATATTCTTCTTCGCTGATATTAAACTGCTCAGCCTTGAAGGTATTCAGCGTAACAATGTTGATATCTGTTCCATCACAATACTGTATATCATTTCCACCTTCTACTTCATGGAATCGAACCCATGATTTGGGTACCTTGACAAAGCCATACTCATTCGAGCCGATGATTTGCGTCTCTTCCTTTTTCGCTTCAGAAACAGCAGAACTAGAACTACTTGTTTCCTGACTGCTAGAAGAACTAACAACTGCAGTCGAACTTTCTTCGGTTGCTGTTTGCGAATTATTGGAGCATGAAGCTAGAAAAACACTAGCAGTAACTACAGTACCTAAAATTAATATTTTTTTCATCCTACCACCTTTCCATCTGCATTATAAGAAAAATAAGGACTTCTGTCAAATTCTAACCTAATCGATTCTGTTAGCTTCCGATTTTATAGCTCATATTTAAAGCAAAAACTCTTGAAAAATCTTCAAGAGTTTTATTTTCTATTTCTATTCTTCATCCATGCTCAAGACGCTGAGGAAGGCTTCTTGTGGGACTTCTACTGATCCGATAGCTTTCATTCGTTTCTTACCAGCTTTTTGTTTTTCAAGGAGTTTGCGTTTACGAGAAACGTCACCACCATAACATTTGGCAAGTACGTTCTTACGAAGGGCCTTGATATCAGTACGAGCCACGATTTTGTGCCCAATAGCTGCTTGAATTGGTACCTCAAACTGTTGACGAGGGATGATTTTCTTGAGCTTATCCACGATGAGTTTCCCACGTTCGTAGGCAAAATCCTTGTGAACGATAAAGCTGAGGGCGTCCACCTTGTCTCCATTGAGAAGGATATCCATTTTGACTAGCTTAGATGAGCGGTACTCTGACAATTCGTAGTCAAAGCTTGCATAACCACGCGTCGAAGACTTAAGCTTATCAAAGAAGTCAAAGACAATTTCAGCAAGCGGAATTTGATAGATAACATTGACACGATTATCATCAATATAGTCCATGGTCACAAAATCCCCACGCTTGCGCTGAGCTAGTTCCATAACTGCTCCGACAAACTCCTGCGGTACCATGATTTGCGCCTTGACATACGGTTCTTCAATGGTCGCAATCTTAGTTGGATCTGGAAATTCAGAGGGGTTAGACACATCCATAGACTCACCATCAGTTTGGTTAACCTTATAGATAACAGACGGAGCTGTCATGATGAGGTCAATGTTGAACTCACGCTCTAAACGCTCTTGGATAACATCCATATGGAGAAGTCCAAGGAATCCACAACGGAAACCAAATCCCAGCGCCTGAGATGTTTCTGGTTCAAACTGCAGGCTGGCATCGTTGAGCTGCAATTTTTCAAGGGCTTCACGAAGGTCATTGTACTTGTTTGATTCAATTGGATAAAGACCTGCAAAGACCATAGGATTCATCTGCTTGTAGCCATCTAGCGGTTCTGCTGCAGGATTGCTTGCTAGGGTCACTGTATCACCAACACGCGTATCTTGAACCGTCTTGATGGAAGCTGCAATATAACCAACATCACCAGTCGCAAGGAAATCGCGGCCTACTGCTTTCGGCGTGAAAATACCAACTTCCGTCACATCAAAGGTCTTGCCATTGCTCATGAGCTGAATCTTATCGCCAGGTTTAATCACTCCGTCCATAACACGCACTTGGAGGATAACCCCACGATAGGCATCATAAACTGAGTCGAAAATTAAGGCTTTTAATGGAGCTGCAACATCACCCGTTGGTGCTGGCACTTTTTCAACGATCTGCTCAAGAATTTCTTCAATACCAATACCAGCTTTGGCTGAAGCTAAGACTGCTTCGCTGGCATCCAGTCCGATGACATCCTCAATCTCTGTACGTACACGCTCTGGATCAGCTGCTGGAAGGTCAATCTTGTTAATGACTGGCAGAATTTCCAAATCATTATCCAATGCTAGATAAACGTTAGCAAGTGTTTGAGCTTCAATCCCTTGAGCCGCATCAACCACCAAAATCGCTCCTTCACAGGCAGCTAGCGAACGCGACACTTCATAGGTAAAGTCCACGTGCCCTGGCGTGTCAATCAAGTGGAAAATATAAGTTTCCCCATCTTTTGCACTGTAATTCAACTCAATGGCATTCAACTTAATGGTAATCCCACGTTCACGCTCAAGATCCATACTATCCAAAAGCTGGGCTTGCATTTCACGACTAGAAACCGTCTCCGTCTTTTCCAAAATGCGGTCTGCTAGGGTTGATTTCCCATGGTCAATATGGGCGATAATAGAGAAGTTTCGAATCTTCTCCTGTCGTTTTTTCAAATCTTCTAAGTTCATGATGCTCTTCCTTTCAGGGTATCTATTAATTATAAATTGTTTTTAACATTTTGACAAGACCATACCCTGCTAGGAGTACTAATCTTCGGCAATAAAGCCATCATTTTCGATAAAGTAGTGTTCGGTCATTCCTTGGTCTGTAAAGATGATTCCATGAAGGACACCACCATAGACAGCTCCTCCATCCATACCAATCTTGCCATCCTCTGTTATCCAAAGCTCAGCTGTACCTCGGTCTTGCTTGAGCAAACCATAAACCGGTGTATGCCCAAAGACAATGGTTTTTCCAGTATGATTTTCAGCTTCGTGGAATGGTTTTCTGAGCCAGACTTTCTTGTAATCTGTTGTTTCATGCCACTCATCCAAAGTTAAATCAATACCTGCGTGAACAAAGATATATTTGTCTGTCTCTACTACAAATGGCATTTGACGAATAAATTCGACCAAGTCTGCCGCTTCAGTCGCAACCCGTTTGGCATCTTCTACGCCATCAACTGGTGCATCCAAGGGACGACCTAAAATAGAGTTAATAGTTGTATCTCCACCATTGCGACGATAATGGTCATAGCTTTCTTCTGGGTCATCGAGCCAAGTCAGAAACATATACTCGTGGTTTCCTGATAGACAGATAGCTCCTTGATTGTCGACCAAGTCTTTGACCATTTCTAGAACACGGCGACTGTCTTCACCACGGTCAATCAAATCCCCTAGAAAGAGCAACTGGGTGTGACCATCCCATGTTTTGAGCAGGTCTTCCAGCATACCTGCTTTTCCGTGAACATCTCCAATTACATAATAGTCTGTCATTTATTTCTCCCTCGTTTGCAATAATTCTCTAGCTTGGGTAAGGGCCGCCTCTGTTACATTTTGCCCAGCCAACATTTTAGCTACTTCCTCTACTCGCTCTTCTAAAGTCAAAAGGCGAACCGTCGACACCGTTGAGTGCTCATCGCTAATCTTCTCAATAAAGAATTGATAATCCGCGATGGCAATCACTTGTGGAAGGTGAGAGATAGCAAGAACCTGACCATGCTGGCCTATCTTATGAATCTTCTGTGCGATGGCTTGGGCCACGCGACCTGAAACTCCCGTATCCACCTCATCAAAGACAATACTGGTCTTGCCTTCTTTACGAGAAAAGGCAGACTTGATAGCCAACATGAGACGGGATAATTCCCCACCGGACGCAACTTTGACCAAAGGCTTAAAGTCCTCACCTGGGTTGGTGGAAATATAAAACTCGACTGTTTCATTCCCCTCACGACTAAATTTGCCCTTGCTAAAGCGAACCTGGAACTGTGCCTTCTCCATATAGAGATCCTGAAGTTCTTGTTTAATCTCAGCCTCAAGCTGCTGGGCCAAATCATGACGAGCTGATGCAAGTTGCCCTGCCAAATCGACAAGATTAACTTCCAATTTCTTGAGCTCTGCTTCCATGTCTTCAGAAGAAAGGTTATTACCCGTCAAGAGATTGTACTCATCCGTAATCTTGGCAAAATAAAGCAAAACGTCGTCCACAGTTCCACCATACTTGCGGGTAATAGTATTTATAAGGTCTAAGCGATTTTCAACCTGCATGAGGCGATTGCCATCAAAATCCAAATCCTCAATAATATCTTCTAAACGCTTGGTAATATCTTCTAAAACATAGTATGTTTCTGATAGAGAACTTGAAATTTCACGGTATTCAGGGTCATATTCTTCGACACTTTCCATGTCATTCATGGCCGAACGGACATTAGCAAGACTGGAGAATTCCTCATTGTCCAGCATACTGTAGGCATTGGTTAGGGTATCTGCAATATTTTTATGATTGAGGAGTTTATCTCGTTCTTGGTTGAGAGCCAAGTCTTCACCAGCCTGCAAGTTTGCAGCCTCAATCTCTGCCATTTGAAATTCCAACATTTCGATACGTGCCTTATGTTCCTGTTGGTTTTTCTTGACTTCCAAAACCTGCTTGCGCATTTTGCGATAGGCATCAAAGCTCGTCTGATAGGTCTCCTTCAAGTCCAAGAAAGCAGCATCACCAAACTCATCCAACATCTGGATGTGCAGTTGAGGACGCATTAACTCCTCTTGGTCATGCTGACCATGGATATCCACAAGGTGTTGCCCAATGGCACGCAAGACAGAAAGATTGACCATCTGACCATTCACGCGACTAACACTACGACCATTTTGCAAAATTTCCCGGCGGATGATAATCTCATCACCCAATTCTAAACCTTGCTCTTCAAAAAGTTCCTGTAAAAGGCGACTATTTTCAACCGAAAAAAGCCCCTCAATCTCTGCCTTTGGCGCACCATGACGAATAACGTCTGTCGTTGCACGAGCCCCCAACATGAGATTCATAGCATCGATAATGATAGACTTTCCAGCACCCGTTTCCCCGGTTAAAACAGTCATACCCTTTTCAAAATTGAGCGAAATCGCCTCAATAATGGCAAAGTTTTTTATCGAAATTTCAAGTAACATACTGACCTACCATTTTTTGACTTGTTCAACAATTTCCTCAGCTGCCTCTGCTGTTCTAGCTACAATTAAGATAGAATCATCATCAGCTAGACAGCTAAAAATCTGTTCAGAAAATGCTTCAACCAACTGACTCTTCACAAAAATAGTATTTCCAGGAATGACAGCAAGGTTAATCATATTTCCCATTAACTCAGAACTCACAATATTGTCCTCAGCCAATTGCAAACTCTTGACGATTGATTTTGGCAACTCATAGATATAGGTGTTGTTCTTCAAAGGAATTTTAACAATCCCAAGCTCCTTGATGTCCCTTGAGACAGTGGCTTGAGTAGCAGAAATACCTGCTTCCTTCAAATGCTCAACAATTTCTTCCTGAGTCCCGATTTGATAATCCGTAACAAATCTTCTAATTTTTTCAAGTCTCTCTTTTTTATTCATCTTTAAATTCTCTATGTGCTCTCTCTACAACTTTTTCTATTTCAGGAGCAACTTGGTTACTTGCTCCATCTTCCTTTTTCAAATATGCCAAAAATTCGATGTTTCCATGTCCACCTTGGATTGGTGAATAGTCTAATCCAAACACTGAAAAACCTTGTTCAACTGCCATAGCAGTGACAGATTCAAGGACATGTTGATGAACCTTGGCATCGCGAATGATTCCATTCTTTCCAATCTGCTCACGACCTGCTTCAAACTGGGGCTTAACCAGAGCCACGACCTGACCTTGATCAGCCAAGACACGGTGCAAGGCAGGTAAAATCAGACTGAGGGAAATGAAACTCACATCAATACTGGCAAAGCTCGGTTCCTGCTCAAAATCAGTCTTTTCAGCATAGCGGAAATTGAACTGCTCCATGCTGACAACCCGTGGGTCTTGACGTAATTTCCAAGCCAACTGATTGGTACCAACATCGACTGCAAAGACTAACTCAGCACCATTTTGCAACATGACGTCAGTAAATCCTCCAGTGGAAGCACCGATATCAATCGTGGTCGCTCCATCAACTGACAACCCAAAGACCTGCAAGGCTTTTTCTAATTTCAAACCACCACGGCTAACATACTTGAGTTTTTCACCCTTGAGTTTTAGATCAGTGTCATCTGGGATTTTCTCTCCTGGCTTGTCAAAACGCTCCCCATTGAGGACTGCTACAACTAGACCAGCCATGACACCGCGTTTAGCCTGTTCTCGCGTTTCAAACAAGCCCTGTTTATAAGCTAGTACATCCACTCTTTCCTTAGCCATTGATTCTCAAACTTTCTACTACTTTCACAATCGGCTCTGTTTCAAAGCTGACTTGCTGGGCAATTTCTTCTAACTTGGCATTAGCTTGATCCAAGGTTTGGTTACAAAAAGCAATGGCCTCCTCCAAACCCAGCAAGGCTGGATAGGTTGATTTTTCAGCCTGCAAATCCTTTTGTGGAGTCTTGCCGATTTCCTCAAAACTAGCTGTCACATCCAGCACATCATCTCGAACTTGAAAGGCCAGCCCAATCAATTCACCCACAGTTTTCAATTTTGCTTGGATTTCTGGTTCCAATTCCGCAATGATAGCAGCTGCTTGGAAAGGATAAGCTAGTAATTTTCCAGTCTTATTGGCATGAATGGTCTGAAGTTCTTCCAAGGATAAATGCTGGTGTTCGCCTTCCATATCTAAAACCTGCCCTGCCACCATACCTAGACTCCCTGAAGCAAGGGATAAGTTGGCAATCAAATCCACCTTGATCTGACTTGATAAATCTGCCTGCGCTATCAAGGCATAGGGATCTAGGAACAAGGCGTCTCCTGCCAATATTGCCATCGCTTCGCCAAATTTCTTATGATTAGTTAAACGTCCCCGACGGTAATCATCGTCATCCATGGCAGGAAGGTCATCGTGAATCAAGCTCCCTGTATGAATCATTTCCAAAGCCGCGGCCACCTGCGCGTGAGCAGGTTTAATAGCGACCTGCAAGGCTTCCAGAACTTCTAACAAGAGAAAAGGCCGAATACGCTTGCCACCAGCATGAATGGAATAGAGAACGGACTCTCGCAAACTAGAGGCAAACTGCTGGTCTCCATAAAAATCTTCCAAAGCAGACTCGACAAGAGCTAATTTTTCTTGCTTCTTCATTCAAAATCACTTTCTGTTCCGTCTTCTTGCATGACCTTGACTAAGGTCTTTTCAGCCTTGTCCAACGTCGCTTGGAGCTCTTTTGACAAGACCATGCCCTTTTGAAAAGCAGCAATCGCATCTTCCAAAGCAATTTCACCGTTTTCCAAACTTTGGACAATGGTCTCTAGTTCTACTAGATTTTCCTCAAATTTCTTTTGTTTTGACATCTTTAACCTCTAATTCTACTTGACCATCTCGCATCAAAAGCATCACTTGGTCTTTTTTATTCAACATCTCAACAGAATCGACTACGGACTCTTCTTTTTTGACAATTGCATAACCACGCGCTACGATTCGACTGGTATCCAACATCAGCAGAGCTTCTGAAAGTCGCTTGACTTCAGCAACCTTGGCATCATAAACCAGCGCCATTTGGCTGCGTAGGAACTTGTCCAACTGACTTAGACGGTCTTGATAACGCTGGATTTTGGTAACAGGTGATAATTGGACTAGTTGATGCGTCCTTGCTTGGACTAGCTGTTTGCTATCAGAAATCCGTGTTCGCAAACTTTGTTTTAATCGCAGTTGCAGCTGATCCAACCGTTGCAAATAGCCGTCATACAAGCGCTCTGGCTGTCTAAAGATGACCGACTGACTGCATTTTTTCAGAGCTTCTTTTTTTCTTGACAGGACATTCTGAACTGCTGTCGCCATCCGCTTTTCTTGATTTTGCAAATGCGTCAATAGATCCAACTTGGTCACAGGCGTTGCCAATTCAGCCGCAGCTGTTGGCGTTGCAGCCCGTCTATCTGCCACAAAATCCGCCAAGGTCACATCCGTCTCATGACCAACACTAGAGATGATGGGTAAACGGGATTCAAAAATAGCCCGTACCACGATCTCTTCGTTAAAAGCCCAGAGATCCTCTATGGAACCCCCACCACGACCAATGATGAGAACATCTAGGTCCTCACGTTGATTGGCACGCGCAATATTTCGAGCAATTTCCTCCGCTGCTCCATCTCCTTGAACCTTGGTCGGATAGAGAAGGATATCGACACCAGGAAAACGTCTGCTTACGGTTGTGATAATATCCTGAATAACTGCGCCACTGCGACTGGTTACTACCCCTATTCTCTTAGCAAACTGGGGAAGAGGTTGCTTGAACCGTTCTTGAAAAAGACCTTCCTCCGTTAGTTTTTTCTTGAGTTGTTCAAACTGAATCGCAAGCGCCCCGACTCCATCAGGCTCAGCCTTTTCAATGATGATGGAGTAGCTCCCGCTCGGTTCATAGATTTGCACACGCCCAATCACATTGATTTTCATTCCCTCTTCCAAGTCGAAACCTAATTTTTGATAAATCCCAGACCAGATGGTCGCTTGAATGACTGCATGATCATCTTTTAAGGAGAAATATTGGTGAGTAGGTCGTTTACGAAAGTTGGAAACTTGACCAGTTAAATAGACCCGTTCCAAGTAAGGGTCTTTATCGAATTTCATTTTCAGATACTTGGTCAAAGTTGTTACCGATAAATACTTTTCCATCTCCACCTACTATTCATTTTCTTGCTTTTCCATGGGTATTATTATACCAAAAACATGCTTAAAAATCACCTTTTTCCTACTGAAACTAAAGGAAAAATAGAAAAAGGAGGCTAGGCCTCCTCATCTGATTATTTACTGTTTCGCGCTTCTTCCAAAATCTTAGAAATTTTGGTGGTCAAAAGGTCGATAGCAACTGTATTGCTAACCCCTTCAGGAATGACGAGATCCGCATAACGTTTGGTCGGCTCAATAAACTGGTGGTACATAGGTTTTACCACACCTAGATATTGGTCAATCACGCTATCCAGACTACGACCACGCTCCTCCATATCTCGCTTGATACGACGAATAATACGCACATCATCATCTGTATCCACAAAAATCTTGATATCCATCAAATCGCGCAGACGCTTGTCCTCCAAGACCAAAATTCCCTCAACGATAAAGACATCTTGAGGCTCCTGACGATAGGTCTTGCTACTCCGTGTATGCGCTGTATAGTCATAAGTTGGAATGTCCACCGGACGCCCTGCCAACAATTCCTTAATCTGCTCAATCATCAAGTCTGTATCAAAGGCAAAAGGATGATCGTAGTTGGTTTTGACACGCTCTTCAAAAGTCAAGTGAGACTGATCCTTGTAGTATGAATCATGCTCAATCATGGAAATCTTTTCATCAGGGAAATGCGATAAAATGGCTCTTGAAACACTGGTCTTACCACCACCAGAACCACCTGTCACTCCGATAATGATTGGTCTATTTTGCATGCTATCCTCCGTTTTTTGATCCGTCGTCTATTCTATCATATTTTTTGCAAAATTTATAGTCTGATTTGGATAGTCTAGGGGGAAACGATTCCATCCCCACACTCTAGTTAAACTAGACAAAAACCTTCCTTGGCTTGTAGAGATTGCCCCGTTTTTCTAGAATTGCTAGCAATTTATCATCTTCAAAGGCAGCTAACTCCTTATCCGATTGTTCTAGCTCTATAAAACGACCAAAGCGGACTTCTGTAGCCTGTTCTGGAGTTAGGAAAACTTTGACAAGATCCCCTGTTCCAATCTCTAAGGGATAAAGAAAATCCAGTTTTCCAGCCTCTACTTTTTCGGAAATTTCTTCTAAAGTCAGTGCGTCCTCGAGTTGCAAACCTGCAGCACTAGTCCGAGTCAAATGGGACATATGAGCCGCATAACCCAGCTTCTCTCCCAAGTCAAGCGATAAGGTACGGATATAGGTTCCCTTACTGCATTTTACACGAAAAGTAAAGCGTGCAAGATACCCATCATAAAAAATGGGGCTCGTTCTTTCAAAACTATAGATTGTTACCTGACGTTCTGAGCGCTCAACTTCCTGACCAGCACGCGCATACTCATAGAGCTTTCGACCATTAACCTTGACAGCCGAATACATAGGGGGAATCTGAGTAATAGGCCCAGTCAGACTCGCAATCGCTTCATCGACAAGCTTTTCATCCAAGGGCGACAAAACAGGTGTCTCTGCGACCACTTCCCCACTGGCATCCTCGGTCGTCGTTGAATAGCCGAGAGTAATTTCTCCCTCATAGACTTTGCCCTCATCCTGCATAAACTCGACCATTCGGGTCGCCTTACCAACTGCGATAGGCAAAACACCCACCACATCCGGATCCAAGGTTCCACCATGACCAATTTTCTTGGTTCCCAAAATCTTACGCAGTTTAAAGACCGCATCGTGCGAGGTCATCCCCGCTTCTTTTTTTAAGTTGATAATACCGTTCATGTGTTGCTTTCTAGTTTACTTTTTACTTCTATTCCTCATTGTTTAAATCAATTTTTTTAATATCATATAAATCCTCAGAGTAAAATGGTTTACCCGACTCAATTGGTAAAATATATTCAAAATTATCATCCTTTTCAAGTTGCTTATATTTTCCATTAACAACCAAAAAGTAGTCAGCATTTATGTTGTAATATCCATCTGGAAAGCTTGAAAAATCAATATCTCCTAGTTCCAATAGGTTGCTTTTGCTAAGTGTTAAATGCAAGCAAAGTGCTCCCTCCTTCATAAAGTCTTTAACAGAAAGAGTCGCATATCCTCTAAAAGCTTGTTTTTCTTTACTGAATGAATTTTGATTTTGAAGAGCCTTTTCTTTTATTAAAGGAGTTATCCTATATGAATTTGATATTTTAAAACCAGGGCTAGCTAATGGCTGTTCTTTATCATCAATAACTACTAAATCATATCCTTTCTTTTGTATTGCACTTTCTACAGCTGATTTAAAATCATTCAGAACTGTCTGTGCCTCTTGGCTCGATGCAGAAAGCCTCAAGAATTCTTTAAAACCATAATTCTCATTAATGAAACTGACCTGTGTTAATTTTTGACGAATGTACTTAGCACCTACTTGGATAGTCATTCCATTATCCGATACTTCAAAAATACTAATATCTGAAACGTTACTATCTATTTCTACGCTTTTAAGAGCAACATCATAATTCATTCCCCTAGAAGAATAAAACTCTTTTAATTGTTGAACTTTAGCATTATTTCTAAAGTGGATTTGAATTCTACTTCCTACAAATGGAGAAAAAATACCAATCAAAAATAGAATAAGTAACTTACGACTTAATTTTGGATAATAGTTTTCCTTTTGATAAATCCAATCTAAATACGGAAATAAAAATAATGAAAAAATGAAACTCCAAAGGTCAATATCTTTTATAAAGTCAAAGGAAACGATTATTTTAAATCTTAGCAAAAACATCAGAAAAATTGCTAAAAAAATATTTCCAAGCAATAGAAAAGCAATGATGCGTTTCGATTCATTTTTTGCTTTTCGCACATAAGATATCCCCACCAGAAGATTAGCCAAAAAACTAATTCCATAACCGATTATAGTTGGAATAAATCCAAAAATAGCAAAGATTAAATTATATCTTGAGTCAGTATCGCCTACACCTTCAATATTTAAAAGACCATATAGAAGATTAAGAAAAAATACAACTAGTGGCAAATATGCAATATAGATATCCGATAATTTCAAAGTTTTTTTCATAGGAACTCCTGTTTTTAAGGTAATCTTATTCCCCCTTCAACGCTTCAAATTTCGCTTTCATAGTTGGATTTTTTCGGGTCAATTTTTTAACTGAAACATCTTCCAATTTATTGTTAGCGAGGCGGAGTTGGTTTTCAGATGTGGTTAGGAACTTTTTGACCTCTTCCATGCGTTTGATGGCTTTATCAATTTCATCAATAGCTTTTCCAAAGTTGGTTGAAGCAGAGTTGTAGTTTTTGGCAAAAGCTACTTTGAAGGCATCCAAATCTTCCTCAAAATGCGTAATATCGATATTCTGCTCCCGAACAAGCGCTAACTCCTGCTTGTATTTTAGGGAATTAAGTGCAGCATTTCGTAAGAGACCAATTAACTGGATAAAGAACTGGGGACGAACCACATACATCTTTTCATACTCATGACTGACATCGACAATTCCTGTGTTAAAGTAGTCGTTATCTGCTTCTAACATGGTCACCAACACGGCATATTCACAGTTCTTCTCCCGACGATCCTTGTCCAATTCCTTGTAAAAATCTGCATTCTTATGCTTCTTTTCTGTGCCGTCCGCTTCATTTTTCATTTCAAACATGATAGAAATGAATTCTAACCCATTTTCATCACATTCACGGAAGATAAAATCGCCTTTAGAACCACGCGCAGAAACCTTATTATCCTTCTCAAAGTAGGCATTTGGAAAAGCAAAACTACGGACCTTGTTAAACTCACTTTCCGCATACTGTTCTAAACTTTCCCCGATAGCTTTGGTTGATTGTTGAGCTTTGAAATTCTTGTAAAATTCTACTTGTTCACTAGCAGCCTTGAGCTGGGCTTCATAGTTTTGTTTAACAGAAGCCAAAGACAACTCATTTTCCTTTTCTTGCAAGAGGAGCTGATTTTTAACTTGATCCCGTTCTTTTTCTAGGTCAGAAAGAGTCTTTTGTAGCTGATTTTCATGTTCCAAGCGCAGGGTAGCCAATTGGTTTTCCAAGGTCTGTACTTCCTTATCCTTTGCCAATAAAGCCTCATGACTTGTTTGTTCAACCTCTTTTTTAGCCAGTTCTTTCTCTGTATCAAAGTTTTGGATTTGACTCTGTAATTGCGCAATTTCTTGGTCTTTTTGAGCTAGTTTAGACTGTTGCTCATTCATAGCCTTCTGCTCAGCTAGGGCAAGCTCTTGCTTCATGCGATCGTGCAATTCCTTATCAAACTCAGCTGTTCTTACTTGTGACAAGAGTTCGGCATACTGGCTTTCATTTACTGTAAAGACTTCCCCACAGTTGGGACATTTGATTTCGTTCATAACTTTCCTCTTTCTAGACTTCTGTAACCATTATATCATGCCTGAGGGAAAATCAAAAACAGCGAGTCGAAACCCACTGTTAATATCTTTTACTTTAAATTTTTTCCAAGGCCAAGCGCAAATCTTCAATCAAATCCTCTACATTTTCAAGTCCGATAGACAAGCGGATTTGGTTGGGTGTGACACCTGCTGCTTCTAGGTCTTTTTCTGACAATTGACCGTGAGTGGTTGTCGCAGGATGGACAACAAGAGATTTGGCATCTGCCACGTTTGCAAGGTCAGAGAAGATTTCCAAATTATCAATTACCTTGCGAGCTTCTGTCTCTCCGCCTTTAACATGGAAGGTAAAGATTGAACCAACACCTTTTGGCAAATATTTCTCAGCCAAGGCATGATATGGACTGTCAGCTAGTTTTGGATAATTTACCTTCTCTACCTTAGGATGATTTACAAGGAAATCAACAATTTTCTCTGCATTTTGTACATGACGTTCAACACGAAGAGAGAGAGTTTCAAGCCCTTGGAGCAAGAGAAAGGCATTAAATGGCGACAAGGCAGCACCTGTATCACGGAGCAATTGAACACGAACAGCGATAATAAAGGCTGCTGCACCCACATCACGAGTATAGCTCAAGTTATGGTAACTTGGGTCTTCCTCAACAAATTGAGGGAACTTCCCTGAAGCCTCCCAGTCAAAACGACCACTATCGACAATCACTCCACCAATAGTCGTACCATGCCCACCGATAAACTTGGTTGCTGAGTGAATGGCAATATCTACACCATGAGAGAAGACGTTAATCAAATATGGTGTGGCAAAAGTGTTGTCCGAAACGAGAGGAATCTGGTGTTTATGCGCAACCTCAGCCAATTTTTCCAAGTCAGGAATGTTAATCAAGGGATTCCCCAAGGTTTCAATCAAGACAAGCTTGGTATTGTCATTGATAGCTGCTTCTACTTCTTCCAAATTATCCACATCCACAAAGGTTGTTGTAATCCCATAACGAGGAAGGGTTTCCTTCAAGAGGTTGAAGGTCCCACCGTAAATAGTTGATGCAGCCACCACATGATCACCTGCGTGAGCAAGCGCCAAAATAGTGTAGGTTACAGCAGCCATACCTGATGCTGTCGCTAGTGCTCCAACACCACCTTCAAGAGCAGCGATTCTTTCTTCAAATGCCGCTGTTGTAGGATTGGTAATACGAGTATAAATGTTTCCTGGTTTTCTCAAGGCAAACAGATCTGCACCTTCCTGCGTGTCATCAAAAACGAAGGATGTTGTTTGATAAATCGGTACTGCACGAGACTTAGTTGCTGGATCAACTACTTGCCCAGCATGTAATTGTAGAGTTTCAAATTTAAAATCACGAGTCATAAGACGACCTCCAAATAGCTTCATTAGGGATATTGTATCATCTTGGGCTAGTCTTTTCCAATACCGTTTTTCTATATTTTGATATAAGGAACAACTATGACTAGTCTTACACATCAAACAAAAAAGCACGATTAACTCGTGCTCATTTCTTTAATCGACATAAGTATCTTCGTTTTTATTGAGGAAGGCGTATGGCAAGCCCATCAAGAGACCTCCTCCGATAAAGTTCCCGACAAAGGTTACACCCCAGTGACGAAGAATATTAGGTATGTCAAAGTTAGCAATAGAATCAGCTGCAACACTGAACTTAACAATCGCAAAAGAAGCAAAGTTCGCAGCAATGTGTTCGTTTGTTAAGAATACAAACATGTAAATTGCTGATAAGACAAGCCAAAGTTTAGCCCCACCGTCTTTCACCAAAACGAAGGAAAGAATGGCAATGTTTACAAAGATATTGGCTAAAATACCTTCAAGTAAGACTAGCTCATTGGAACGGCCTAACTTCATCTCTACAACCCCTGAAATGAAGCTATCATGTGTTAGATTTGCATAGGCTGCTGAGTGGGCAAAGCCCCAACCTGCTATCAAAGCTCCGATAAGGTTGAACAAGGTACAGTAAAGTAAAATCTCAGCTGTTTTTCTCCATGAAATTTTTTTCAAGAAACTACCTGCTGTCAAAAACATCATATTTGAAGTTACCAACTCGGCATTCAAGAAAACAATGTAGGCCAATCCCCAAGCAAAAACGAATGGGAAAAGGAAGCGACCACTACCTGGAGCGATCTTATTAATCAAGTCAGCCCCAACCGCACCTGCAGCCGTACTAAATGTTAAAAAGGCACCTGCAAACATGGAACGAATCGCATACTTAAACTTACTTTGGCTATAAAGACTTTCTTTCTTCTTGCAAGCAAATTCAATCTTTGAAATAAATTCTGAAGAGACCATAAAAAACTCCTAAACTTTTATTTGTGATAATTATAACATAATTCTTGTTTTCTAGAAAGCGTTTTCTGTAAAATTCTAAAATATTTATCTTAAAAATCTTTATCCTAAGCATTCCTGTCCTTTTTCATAAGAACTATTTTGATCCTATTTTGTTAACATAAAAACCAGTGAAATAGCACTTCACTGGTTCATTCATTCTTAATAACGTTGTCTATACGGTTGATTAAAGGCCTTCAAAATATCCTCAGAAGTCTCAGAATAAGCTTTTGATTCTTTAAAGATTCCTTTGACGATTATACGTTCAGTCGCATTATAATCAACACAGGTAACCAAAGTAATCTCCTTTACGCCATCACGATCTTCGATTTCATCTACACGGTCAGGTGTGACACGTTTAACTTCAGTAATCTCATAAGTATAAACTTTATCCTTATCCGTTAGGTAAATTTTCATACCTGCTTTGGCATTGACCAAAGGTGAGAAGAGCATTTGACTGGCATTTTCAGCAGTAAAGATATGGTGACTGGCTAGAGAATAGTTTCCTTCCCCCATTTTTTGGTCTGGTTTCATGGTCCCTGCTCCGTAGAACAGGTTTACATTATCCAACCCTTTGAAAATAGGGAGGTTAATCTCCACCTCAGGAATAGCGATACCTCCAATAACAGGAAGTTTCTGAGCATCCCATTGTGAAGCCAATACAGCTTCAGATGAAATAGACTTAACAGAGTCAAAATCAAAATTTCCCTCGGATTTTAGGTTTTCATCTATATTTTCCTTAGTGACTTGATTGACTTGGTATTTATTGGTATTCCATACCAAAAAGATATCGCGAATCTTTGAATTAAAAATCAAGGCTAAGGAAAGAAGAATTAAGAAACCCGCTAAAATATTGATAAATAGATTTCTGCGCTTATTTTTCTTACTCTTTTTATTTTTCGTTTTTTTATGAGACATTATGCTTCACCTTCTGTTTCAATTTCAGTCCCAACTTCTTCTTTTTCTGCCGCAGCAACCGTAGTAAAGGTCACAATCTTAGCATCCTGATCTAGACGCATCACCTTAACTCCCATAGTTGAGCGTCCAGTTTGTGAAATATTGGCAACATTTGTACGGATCATGACACCTGTATCTGTGATAATCATCAGGTCTTCATCGCCTTTAACAGTAAGGAGACCAGCCAGAGGACCATTCTTCTCAGCAACATTGGCTGTCTTCATCCCTTTACCACCACGGCCTTTAGTAGGATATTCAGTAGCAAGTGTACGTTTACCATATCCTTTTTCAGTGATGATAAGAACCTCGTCTTGGTTTGTAATCACGCTAGCGCCAACTACTGTGTCACCCTCACGAAGATTGACTCCTCGAACACCAGTCGCGATACGGCTCATGCCACGAACAGCTGATTGATTAAAGCGAACAGCATAACCAAACTTGGTACCAATGATAATATCCGTATCTTCTTCTGTCAGCAAGACATTAATCAATTCGTCTTCATCCTTAAGATTCAAAGCTTTAAGTCCATTTTGACGAATATTAGCGAACTCTTTAACACTGGTTCTCTTCACAATACCGTGACGGGTTGTGAAGAAGAGATAGGCGTCATCACTACGTTCAGACTCAACGTTGATGATGGTCTGAATACTCTCACCTTCGTCTAACTTCAATAGATTGACAACTGGTAAGCCCTTAGCAGTACGACCGTATTCAGGTATTTCATAACCTTTTAGTCGATATACGCGTCCTTTATTGGTAAAGAAGAGCAGATGATCATGGGTGCTGGTTGAAACCAACTCACGCACAAAGTCATCATCCTTAACTCCCGTACCTTGAACTCCACGGCCACCACGTTTTTGAGCAGTAAACTCACCTTGGTCCAAACGTTTGATATAGCCCTTGTTAGATAGGGTAATCAAGACATCCGTTTCTTCAATCAAATCTTCATCTTCAAGAGTTAAGACTTCTCCGATCATCAACTCCGTACGACGCTTGTCACCAAACTTGCGTTTGACTTCGTCCAGCTCCTCTTTGATGATTTGCGCCACGCGCTCAGGCTTGGCAAGAATATCAGCCAAATCTTCAATCAAGGCAATCAATTCATCATATTCAGACTGAATCTTATCACGTTCCAATCCTGTCAAACGACGAAGACGCATATCAAGGATAGCTTGACTTTGACGCTCTGAAAGCTTAAACTTGCTCATCAACTCAGCTTGCGCTTCCGCATCCGTTTCACTAGCACGGATAATACGAATCACTTCATCAATGTGATCCAGAGCGATTAAAAGACCTTCTAAGATGTGCGCACGCGCTTCTGCTTTTTCCTTGTCAAAACGAGTACGGCGAACAACCACTTCTTTTTGGTGCTCGATATAAGCATCCAAAATTTGACGAAGGGACAAAATTTTTGGCACACCATTTTGAATCGCCAACATGTTGAAACCAAAGTTGGTTTGCATCTGGGTCATCTTGAAGAGGTTGTTAAGGATAACGTTGGCAGACGCGTCGCGTTTAACCTCGATTACAAAGCGAACGCCTTCGCGGTTGGACTCATCACGTACGGCTGTAATGCCCTCAATTCGTTTTTCCTGAACCAAGCGAACAATATGCTCATGTACCTTGGTTTTATTAACCATATAAGGGAATTCCGTTACAACAATACGCTCACGACCCGTCTTAGTGGTTTCAATCTCTGTACGAGAACGAAGGACAATGGAACCTTTACCGGTCTCATAAGCTTTGTGGATCCCTGATTTCCCCATGACAAGAGCACCAGTTGGAAAATCTGGACCAGGCAAGACTTCCATCAAGTCCTTAGTCGTCACTTCAGGATTGTCCATAACCAACTTCACTGCATCAATGGTTTCACCCAAGTTGTGAGGGGGAATATTGGTTGCCATCCCAACGGCGATACCCGTTGCTCCATTGACCAAAAGGTTTGGAAAACGAGCTGGCAAGACCAAGGGTTCACGCTCATTGGCATCGTAGTTGTCTACGAAATCAACCGTGTTTTTATTGATATCACGAAGCATTTCTAGAGCAATCTTGCTCATACGTGCCTCAGTGTAACGCTGCGCGGCAGCACCGTCCCCATCCATGGAACCAAAGTTTCCATGCCCATCAACGAGCATGTAACGGTAGCTCCACCACTGGGCCATACGAACCATAGCCTCATAAATAGACGAGTCTCCGTGAGGGTGGTATTTACCCATGACATCCCCTGTGATACGGGCTGATTTTTTATGAGGTTTGTCTGGAGTAACACCTAGTTCATTCATTCCGTAAAGAATACGGCGGTGAACAGGTTTTAAACCATCTCGAACATCAGGAAGAGCCCGCGCTACGATAACACTCATGGCGTAATCGATAAAGCTAGTCTTCATCTCCTTTGTCAGATTGACATTCACTAAATTTCTATCCTGCATTCATAAATGCCTCATTTCACTATTAGTAATTAGATATATTATACCATAATTTGTCCTTCATTTCAGCCTTTGAAAATCGCTAAAACGTTTACATTGATAACCGAATAGAATATTCGTGACAAAGCTTTTTAAAAGTGATAGAATGAAAGTGTCTGGGGATTCCCCTAAAAAAAATGAAGGAGATGTTTAGATAATGACTTCAACTAAACAACACAAAAAAGTGATCCTTGTTGGTGACGGTGCCGTAGGTTCATCTTATGCTTTCGCACTTGTTAACCAAGGAATTGCACAAGAGCTTGGAATTATCGAAATTCCACAATTACACGAAAAAGCTGTTGGTGATGCGCTTGACCTTAGCCACGCCCTTGCCTTCACTTCACCTAAAAAAATCTACGCTGCTCAATACTCTGACTGTGCAGACGCTGACCTTGTTGTTATCACTGCAGGTGCTCCTCAAAAACCAGGTGAAACTCGCCTTGACCTTGTAGGAAAAAACTTGGCTATCAACAAATCAATCGTAACACAAGTTGTTGAATCAGGGTTCGATGGTATCTTCCTTGTTGCAGCTAACCCAGTTGACGTTTTGACTTACTCAACTTGGAAATTCTCTGGATTCCCTAAAGAACGTGTTATCGGTTCAGGTACTTCACTTGACTCAGCACGTTTCCGTCAAGCACTTGCTGAAAAATTGGATGTTGATGCTCGTTCAGTTCACGCCTACATCATGGGTGAACACGGAGATTCTGAATTTGCGGTTTGGTCACACGCTAACATCGCTGGTGTAAACCTAGAAGAATTCCTTAAAGACACTCAAAACGTTCAAGAAGCTGAATTGATTGAATTGTTCGAAGGTGTTCGTGACGCTGCCTACACAATCATTAACAAAAAAGGAGCTACATACTACGGTATCGCTGTAGCACTTGCTCGTATCACAAAAGCAATCCTTGATGACGAAAATGCAGTACTTCCACTTTCAGTCTTCCAAGAAGGTCAATACGGTGTTAAAAACGTCTTTATCGGTCAACCAGCTGTTGTTGGTGCACACGGTATCGTTCGTCCAGTAAACATCCCATTGAACGATGCTGAAACTCAAAAAATGCAAGCATCTGCTAAAGAATTGCAAGCTATCATTGATGAAGCATGGAAAAACCCTGAATTCCAAGCAGCTTCTAAAAACTAATGAAAAGAAGGTTCTCAAACATGGGAACCTTTTTCTTTTTTCTTTTTGCCCCAAAAATACCCCAAAGCAACAAAAAAGCCTATCGACCAAGCAATGAAGCTTGATACAATAGGCTTTTTGAAAATTCATTATTTAACAGCGTCTTTAAGAGCTTTACCAGCTTTGAATGCTGGAACTTTAGAAGCTGCGATTTTGATTTCTTTACCAGTTTGTGGGTTGCGACCTTTACGTGCTGCACGCTCACGAACTTCAAAGTTACCGAAACCGATCAATTGAACTTTTTCACCAGCTGCAAGGTATTCAGTTACTGCTGCAAATACAGCGTCAACTGCTGCTGCTGAATCTTTCTTAGTCAATTCTGTAGCTTCTGCTACTTTAGCGATCAAATCTTGTTTGTTTGCCATGTTAACAAATCCTCCAAATAATTTCTAATTAACAAATATAATCATATCCTAAAATCGGCTATAGGTCAAGTCAAAAACACTATTTTGACTATTTTTTCTCTATTTTTTTAGGAATTGTAGCGAATTAGAATCGCCCAAGCATTCTCTCCAGTATGAGTTTGAATAATAGAGCCAGTTTCCAATACAGAGATTGGCTTCTCAACATAAGGTTGCAATAATGCCTTCATCTCATTCGCCCATTCGTTCGTTCCAGCATAAGAAATTCCAATTTCTGCAACTGATTTTTGGGAAAGAGTATTGGTTAATTCCTCAAGCCACTTTTTGAACGTTTTCGCTCCACGTCCTTTGACGATTGGTTGGAGTTCGTGGTTCTTCATCTGCATTATTACACGAATATTCAAGAGTGAGCTTAGTAATCCTGTCACACGTCCAATACGACCACCCTTAACTAAGTTTTCTAGCGTCGAAACACCGATATAGAGTTCTGTATGATTTTTGACGTCCTCTACATGAGCCAAGATCGTTTCTAAATCTTTACCTTCTTTAGCAAGTTTTGCAGCTTCAACAACTTGGAACTTCATTGCTTGATCTGTAAAGGAACTATCAAGAACCGTTACATCAGCAGTTGAGAGGCTGGTCCCTTGGCGAGCAGCTTCCACAGTTCCAGACAAGGCATGGGACATGTGAATGGCGATAATTTGACTGCCATCTTTACCTAGTTCTTCAAAGACCTCAGCAAACACTCCTACAGGTGGCTGACTTGTTTTAGGCAGATTCTTACTTTGTTGCATAAGATGAAGGAATTCTCCCTCTTTAAAATCTGCATCCGAATAAAGCACACTATCAATCATAACTGATAGAGGGACAACAGTGATATTTAATTCTTTAACTACTTCTGGTTCGATAGTAACAGAAGAGTCCGTTACAATTTTTACTTGTGTCATAATTCAATCTTTCTATTCTTCTCGATAGGATTGGGATTTTCTCCTTTATTATATCAAAAAAATGATAAAAAATCATAAGTGATCCGATGAAAAGAACTGAATTTTTGGTATAATCTATCTATAGAAAAGTGAGGAACAGCCATGATTCGAAAACTTCAACCGATTATCACTATTATTTTTGGAGCTGCTATCTATGCCTTCGGTCTTACTTACTTTGTTGTTCCTTATCATTTATTTGAGGGAGGGGCGACAGGTATTACCTTGATTACCTACTATCTTTTTAAGATTCCTGTCTCATTGATGAACCTCTTGATTAATATCCCTTTATTTATCCTGGCTTGGAAGATATTTGGACCTAAGACCCTCTACTCCAGCCTTCTAGGATCTATTTCACTTTCCATTTGGCTAGCAATCTTTGAGCGCATTCCTTTGCATATCGACTTGCAAGGAGATCTCATCATTGTCGCTTTAGTCTCAGGAGTCTTACTAGGGGTTGGTTTAGGAATTATCTTTAATGCTGGTGGAACCACTGGTGGCTCTGATATCGTTGCCCGTATCCTCAACAAATACACCAATATTTCGATTGGTAAATTGCTCTTTGGGATTGACTTTTTTATCCTAATGTTGATTTTGATTATCTTCCAGGACCTTCGTCTAGTTACCTATACCCTCTTATTTGACTTTATCATCGCTCGTGTTATTGACTTGATCGGTGAAGGGGGTTATGCTGGTAAAGGATTTATGATTATTACCCAATATCCTGATCAATTGGCCAAAGAGATTAACGATGAACTCGGACGTGGCGTTACCTTTATATCTGGTCAAGGCTACTACAGCAAAAAGGATTTAAAAATCATCTACTGTATCGTAGGTCGGAACGAAATCGTTAAAATGAAAGATATGATTCACAAAATCGACCCTCAAGCCTTTATCACTATCACTGAGGCTCATGAAATTCTGGGTGAAGGATTTACTTATGTGAAAGATTAAAAAAGCTGGGAATTCCCAGCTTTTATTCTTCTTCTGCGAGGGTTGAATGGCGGAACCCGTAAGTAAAGTAAATGACTAGACCAACTAGAAGAGCAATACCAAAGGCAATCCAGGTATCTAGACTATATTGAAGCATAAAGGAAACACAGATAAGAATGGAAAGAATTGGCAAAAGTGGCACCAAGGGAGTTTTAAACTCTCCCTCTTTTGGCATCCCCTTATCCTTTCTGAGTTTTATTATTCCATAGGCTAGCAAAATGAGATAAGCTAGCGTACAGATATTTAAGAAGGCTGCAATACTGGCTAGAGGAAAGACTCCTGCAGCAATGGCTGAAGCAACTCCTGTTAAGAGGGTCGCATTTTTAGGAACGCGACTAGTCTTGCTTAATTGTTTGAAACTTTGAGGTAAAAGTCCATCACGTGCTAAGCTATAAATCATCCGAGATAAAGCATAAGTCATGGAGATACATACGGTTATCAGGGTTAGAATGGCTACAAGCGAAACATAATTTGCCGCCCAGCCGATACCAATACTCCGTAATGAAAATGCTACTGCATCGTCCACATTGAGCTTACTGTAGTGAACAATCCCTGTCAATACTAAAGTTACCAAGGCATAGAGAATGGTGACGATTGTCAGAGAAAGTACGATTCCGCGAGGAATATTTTTTTGAGGATTTTGAATTTCATCAACTGCCATGGAAATAGACTCAAATCCGAGAAAACCAAAGAACATCAAAGATGCGCCCGCCATAATCCCAGTACTTCCACCATATAGTTGACCAAAACCAAATGGAGCAAAATTCGTCCAATTTTCAGGCTTGATGTACCAAATACCAACTAGGATAAATAAGGCGAGAGCTGAGAATTTCAAGACCACTAAAAGCGAATTAAATCTCAAAGCTGCCTTAGAATTTAATAAAACCAATCCCGTTACCAAGGTAAGTACTAAAATAGGCAGAAGATCGATATAGGTTCCTTGTTCAGGGTTAAAGGTGCCATTCAAGGCTTGCGGCATCGAGATACCATAATTACTAAGCAATCCCTTAAAGTAAGCTGCCCAGCCAGACGCCACACCTGAAACAGCCGTCATGAATTCCATGATGGTCAGCCAGCCAGCAATCCAGGCTGGCAATTCTCCTAGAATCGCATAGAGGTAACTATAAGCACCACCAGTTGCAGGAACACGAGAGGCAAATTCTGCAAAAAAGAGGGCTGATAGAGAAACACACAGGGCAGAAATCACAATGGAAATCACTAGTGATGGACCAGCTAGGGTAGCCGCTGCTGTTCCTGTAATGGTGAAAATCCCCGTCCCCACCATAGCACCAATCCCTAGAAGAATCAAATCCCATAATTTCAAATGGCGATGCATCTCTGTCTGTCTCAGACTAACATCCTTGGTTCTAAAAATATTCATACTTCATCTCCACTAAATGTAATTGTTTTATTTTACCATATAAAAGTATTTTTGTGAATATTTATTAGGTTCTTTTTTAAAAAAATTCTGAACAGAAAGGATTCCTGTTCAGAATTTGCATTTTTACCCAGTAATTCTTTCAATTAGTTACTCATCAAGCGATTAAGCTCAACAGTATACCCCATTGAAAGTTTTTGGGGATTTGGGATTTTTTAAACTTCAAAGTAAGGGAAGGGACGGTCACTATCTAAAGGACGATGTGGAACTTCTTGTTCCAGAATAGCGCGCCAACCAGATACCAATTCTTCAAAAGTCAGTTGTGCTTCTGGAGAAGCTGTTGTCAGCTTCCGACCAAACCAAGCCATGGTTGCAGTTTCAAATTGAAGCATAGCGTACTGGATTACTGGTACATTTGCCTCTTCATAATTTTCATTTACTGCACGCGCTACTTCTGCCGCTTGCGGAAGGAGTTGATTGCTGATTTTATCAACAACTGTCGCATCCATCTCTCTCCATGAAAGAAGTTGACCATTTACCTGATAAAAGAGCTCAAAGGTTTCTTGATTTTCCTTAAAATTAGCAAGAACAAATGCACGTTCTACTGCCTCAGGACCGCCAGCAGCTTTTACAGCGTTTATCAAGAGGTTTTGTTCCATTTGTCGCCAATAATCATCAGCTTCTGCTTCAAGATCAAAAACAAATGCCTGATCCAACTCTTCAATCGGGGCTTCTCCCTTATTCACTTTTTCAATCGTTCCAAATAAACGCTTTAAAAATCCCATTTGCTTCTCCTTTTTGGATTTATCCGACTGAACCTTCCATTTCATAACTAATCAAGCGGTTCAACTCAACTGCGTATTCCATTGGAAGTTCTTTTGTGAAGGGCTCTACAAATCCCATAACGATCATCTCAGTTGCCTCAGATTCTGACAAACCACGGCTCATGAGGTAATAGAGTTGTTCCTCTGAAATCTTAGATACTTTGGCTTCGTGCTCCAAAGCAACTTGCGAGTTGTGAATTTCATTAAACGGAATGGTATCTGATGCTGACAAGTCATCCATGATAATGGTATCACACTCGATGTGAGAAACAGATTTCTTAGAGTTCTTGTTAAAGGTTACTTGTCCACGGTAGTCCACCTTTCCTCCGCCTTTTGCGATAGATTTGGACACGATAGACGAGCTTGTATGTGGAGCGTTGTGGATCATCTTAGCACCCGTATCTTGGTGTTGCCCTGCATTAGCAAAGGCGATTGAAAGCATGGTACCACGTGCTCCTTCTCCATCTAGGTAAACAGATGGGTATTTCATAGTTGTTTTGGCACCTAAGTTTCCATCAATCCACTCAACAGTAGCATCTTTCAAAGCTTTGGCACGTTTTGTTACCAAGTTATAGACATTATCAGACCAGTTTTGGATGGTTGTATAACGCATATAAGCTCCGTCCAAGGCAAAGATTTCTACAATGGCAGCGTGCAAGCTGTTGCTAGAATAAGTTGGTGCTGTACATCCTTCTACGTAATGGACGCTTGCTCCTTCATCAACAATAATCAAGGTACGTTCGAACTGACCTGTATTTTCGTTGTTGATACGGAAGTAGGTTTGAAGTGGAATATCTACCTTGACACCTTTTGGCACGTAGATAAAGGTTCCACCAGACCATACTGCTGAGTTGAGGGCAGCCAATTTGTTATCTGTTGGCGGTACCAACTTAGCGAAGTATTGTTTAAACAAGTCTGGGTATTCCTTGAGGGCAGAATCTGTATCTGTAAAGATAATCCCCAATTTCTGGAACTCTTCCTTCATGTTATGATAAACCACTTCTGACTCGTACTGGGCAGAAGCTCCTGCTAGATAAGCACGCTCAGCTTCTGGAATTCCGATACGTTCAAAGGTTTCTTTGATTTTTTCAGGAACTTCATCCCAAGAACGGGCAGGTTTATCAGAAGGTTTTTGGTAGTAGATCAAGTCATCAAAGTCAATCTCTGACAAGTCTGCTCCCCAGGTTTGCATGGGCATTTTTTTGAAGGTTTCATAAGACTTCAAACGGAATTCTAACATCCACTCAGGTTCTCCCTTAGCAGCTGATAATTCGCGAATGACTTCTTCGTTCAATCCTTTTCCTGTCGATAGGACAGGCTCTACATCGTCATGGAAACCAAATTTATATTCACCAAGGTCAATTGGTTTTGGTTCTACTCTTTCTTCAGCCATAATATCCTTTCTTTCATTCTTCATTTCTACTGATTCATAAGACAAAAGAAACTTGTCTTACTTGTTATCTTGATTTTCAATTGTTTTCTTAAGGGCATTCCAAGCCAGGGTTGCACACTTAATCCGTTGTGGGAATTTGGCAACACCTGATAAGAAAGCCGCGTCTCCAAGTTGGTCTTGACGCTCATCTTTTTGCCCTTGAACCATTTCTGAAAAAATGGTCGCAAGTTCTAGAATTTCTTGTTTGGTCTTGCCTAAAACTGCATCTGTCATCATACTAGCAGAGGCAGTTGAAATCGTGCATCCTGAATTTAGAAAAGCAATATCTTCCAAACGGTCCTCTGCGTCAAACTTGACAGAGAGGTTGATGACATCCCCACAGGTTGGATTATTGAGGCTGATTTGCTCAGCATCTTCCAGCTTCCCTTGGTGATGTGGATTTTTCGAATGGTCTGCCACCACTGCCATATAAAGGCTATCTAGTTTAGAAAGTGCCATTGAAAAACTCCTTTGTCTTTTGTAAAGCATCGACTAGTTTGTCACAATCTGCCTTGGTATTGTAGATATAAAAACTTACACGAGCTGTTGCTGGGACTTCCAAATACTGAAGCAAAGGTTGGGCGCAATGGTGACCAGCACGAACAGCCACTCCTTCATAATCTAATGCTGTAGCAAGATCATGAGGATGAAGATCCCCTAGGTTGAAGGCAATGACACCTGACCGTTGAGCCAAGTCCTGCGAACCATAAATGGTCAAACCTTCAATGGCCTGCAATTTGGGATAGACGTATGCAATCAATTCCTGTTCATGAGATTCAATGGCATCCATACCAATCTTTTCTAGATAATCCACTGCTGCAGCAAGTCCGATAGCACCTGCCATATTTGGCGTTCCAGCCTCAAATTTCCAAGGCAATTCCTTCCAGCTAGCAGATTGCTCATAGACAAAATCGATCATCTCACCACCAAATTCTACTGGTGACATTTGTTCCAGATACTTCTCTTTGCCGTAAAGTACACCGATACCAGTCGGACCAGCCATCTTGTGACCCGAAAAGGCAAAGAAGTCCACATCCAAGTCCTGGACATCAATCTTCATATGAGGTGTAGATTGAGCACCATCCACCACCATGATAGCTCCAACTTGGTGGGCTAATTGCGTGATTTCCTTGATAGGATTGACCACACCAAGAACATTTGAGGCGTGAGCTAGGGAGACAAACTTGACTTTATCAGTCAATTTAGCGCGCAAGTCATCCATATCCAGAGCTCCGTCCTTGAGATAAACATAGACAAGCTCTGCCCCAGTCTTGCGACAAGCTTCCTGCCATGGAATGATATTGGAATGGTGTTCCATGACAGAGATCAAGACCTGGTCTCCCTCAGTCAGGATTTCCTCAGCAAAGCGTGCCACCCAGTTAAGGCTGGTTGTCGTTCCTCTGGTAAAGAGAACTTCCTTTGTAGAGCCTGCATTGATAAACTTACGAATGGTTTCACGAGCAGCTTCATAGGATGCTGTTGCTCGCTCAGCCAAGGTATGGACCCCACGGTGAACATTGGCATTGTCCTGCTCATAGTAGCGGTTGATTGTTTCCAGAACTGCTAGTGGTTTTTGTGTCGTCGCAGCATTGTCCAGATAGACCAGAGGTTCATCGTTGACAATCTGGTCCAAAATTGGAAAATCCTTGCGAATCGCTTCTACATCTAACATAGGCTTCCCCTTAGCGTTTTGACAATTTTTCTTCGATAGTTGCAATCATTTCGTCACGAACTTCTTTGACTGGAATCTCAACAATTACGGAGCCAAGGAAACCACGAACAACCAAACGCTCAGCAGTCGCCTTATCCAAGCCACGGCTCATGAGGTAGTACATATCTTCTGGATCCACCTGACCGATAGAAGCCGCGTGACCTGCAGTTACGTCATTTTCATCAATCAAAAGAATGGGGTTGGCATCTGAACGCGCCTGATCTGAAAGCATGAGAACACGACTTTCTTGCTGCGCATCAGCTCCCTTAGCACCCTTGATAATGTGTCCAATACCATTGAAGGTCAAAGTTGCTTTTTCAAGGATAACCCCATGTTGGAGGATATTTCCGATAGAGTTGCAACCATAGTTAGTCACTCGAGTATCAATCCCTTGAACCTGACGGCCACTTGAAAGAGCTACGACTTTAAGGTCAGCATGGCTACCATTTCCAATCAAATCGCTATCAAAATCAGCAACAACATTTCCTTCGTTCATGACACCGATTGCCCAGTCAATGCTTGCATCGTTGCCTAGTTTACCACGACGGCTAATATAGGCAGTGACATTTTCACCTAAACGGTCAATAGCTGCAAATTTCACTTGCGCACCTGAACGAGCAATCACTTCGACCGTGATATTAGCAGTTGCCTTGGCACTACCTTGGCCACGAGACTCAAGACGTTCAAGGTAGCTGATTTTAGAGTTTTTACCTGCAATGATCAGAATATGCTTGTTAAATGGCACATCGCTATCGCTGTCTTGGTAGAAAATTCCTTCGATTGGCTCTGTAATCTCAACGTTATCAGGAATGTAGAGAACAGCACCACTGTTAAAGTAAGCCGTGTGGTAGGCTGCCAACTTGTCATCGTCATACTTAACAGATGACATGAAGAATTCCTCGATAAGTTCTGGAATTTCTTCTAAAGCTGAGTGAAAGTCTGTAAAGACTACTCCTTGTTCAGCCAATTCAACTGGAGTTTGTTCAAAAACAGTCTGCGTTCCTACTTGCACCAACTTCAAGTGATTATCTAGAGCCGTGAAGTCAGGAACATTTGCTGAAGGTTCACTTTCTGTGATGGTTCCATCTCCCAGATTCCAACGGTGAAATTTGACACGCTCAATAACTGGTAATTCCAAACTCTCAATCTTATCAAAAGCTTTTTGACGGAGGTCAGCCAACCAGCTTGGTTCAGCGTGCATTTCTGAAAAAAGTTTAATATTCTCTTTAGTCATTTACTTCTCCTAAAAGATACGAGGGAATTACAATTCTTCCTTGTAGTCGTAGCCAAGTTCTTCAGCAAGTTTTGCGTATCCTTCACGTTCCAAACGGGCAGCCAATTCTGGACCACCAGAAAGGACAACACGACCTTCCATCATCACGTGGACCACGTCTGGTGTGATGTAGTTCAAGAGACGTTGGTAGTGAGTGATAATCATAGCACCAAAGCCTTCACCACGCATGGCATTGACACCTTTAGACACAACTTTAAGGGCGTCAATATCAAGACCTGAGTCAATCTCATCCAAAAGGGCAAATGTTGGTTCCAACATCAAGAGTTGAAGAATTTCATTACGTTTTTTCTCACCACCTGAGAAACCTTCGTTGAGGTAACGCTCTGCCATTTCTTCTTTCATGTTGAGCAATTCCATTTTCTCGTCTAGTTTAGTGATGAACTCACGAACCGAAATCTTTTCATCATCTTCTTTACCAGCATTCATGGCTGCACGAAGAAACTCTGCATTGGTAATTCCAGGAATTTCAGATGGATATTGCATAGCCAGGAAAAGTCCCATACGCGCTCGCTCGTCTACTTCCAACTCAAGGATGTTTACACCATCAAATAAAACCTCACCTTTGGTAACTTCATAGTTAGGGTTCCCCATGATAGCTGCAGAAAGAGTCGATTTACCAGTACCATTTGGTCCCATGATAGCTGCGATTTCTCCTGTTTTCAGAGTCAGATTGACCCCTTTCAAAATTTCTTTTCCTTCAATCTCAACGTGAAGATCTTTGATCTCTAATACTGACATGATAGTTCCTTTCTTTTTCTGGCCTACTTCCTTTATCCTTAGCGAAATCACTTACATTTCTCAAAAAATACAAGAAAAGGTCCATAAATATACTCTACTAGTATAACAAAAAAAAGCCTAAAAGGCTTTGATTTTGTTTAGAAGCTAGTGACTAATCCTTACGGTTTAGGTGCTGATCAATGGCATCTACTATTTTCCCCATTACATAACTTAACCTAAAATTTCGAAAAAGTAGAATAGCCCAAAATGCTGCCATGAAATAGCGACCCGTCATCCAAGCTTCATTGAAAAAATAAGTCTCAGCAGCAGTAAATAGTGCTATCACGATAAATTGTTGTCTAGTCATAGAATTATTGTACCATGAAATCCACTTTTAGTCTTCTTCGACCATGACTTTATCAGCCAGAAATTCAAATCCTTCTGGAATTAGGCTTTCTTCTTCCGCCTCTTGATCAGCTTGAGAAGACTTGTTTCTAGCTGAAAATGCTGCACGAACCTCTTTCCATTCCTCTAGGGAAATTGCCAGGATTTCAGGTGAAAATCCAGCCGCCTGGCTGAGAATATTGCCAAACATGGTATTGAGGTTATCCCGTTTCATGGTTTGCCCTGCATTGAAATTAGATTCAAAAGCTAAAATAGCATGGTGTTCGTTGGCCGCAACTGGCTGAGAACCAACAAGCAGAGCCTTATCAGGACCAGCTAAGCTTTCGATTACTTCTCCCCATGCATTTTGGAGGCGAATCAAGTTTTGCCGTGCCAATTCAGGATTTTCAACAGCTTCTTGTAGGATAGCCTGAACCTTATTACGGTCTACTCGATAGACAGTCTTGGAAGTGGCTGGACGGCTAGGGACTGGCGCCACTTGTTTAGGCACCGTTCCAACATTAGCAAGTTCTTGCTTGAGACGAACTACTTCCTGTCTCAGTGCAGAAATTTCACTTTCGACAGCTCCTGAAAGCACTGGTTCAGGCTTAATCTCCGCTAAACGAATGGTCATCATCTCAGCATAAATCTTAGGTTGTAGGCTCGCTTTCATATCTGCCAAGCTCACAGTCGCTATTCGAATCATTTCAAAGAGACTTTCCTGAGAAAGAGCTAGATTGTCCATAAAAACTGGACTATGATGAGTATTTTCGCCACCTGTCTGAACAACTAATAGATCACGCAAGTACTGTAAAAGATCCGTCACAAAACGAGTCATACTCTTGCCATTTTCAAACAAAAGATTCAAAGAATCAAGAGCTTTTAAAACATCCTGCTGTGACAAGGCGGCTACATAGTCATCAAGCGCTGATAGACTAATGGTGCCTGTAATCTCCTCAGAGATAGCTGTAGTTAAAGCATTCCCTTGAGTCAAACTCAAGGCTTGGTCCAGAATAGACAAGGCATCCCGCATCCCACCTTCAGCCCGTCTGGCAATGATTTCTACAGCATCTGGTTCAGAACTGATATTTTCTTTTTCTAAAATATGATGAATATGTGCCGTGATATCTTGAGTTCGAATCGATTTAAACTCAAAACGTTGGACACGCGATAAAATAGTTGCTGGAATCTTGTGCAATTCGGTAGTCGCCAAAATAAAGACAACGTTCTGGGTTGGTTCTTCTAGGGTCTTCAAAAGCGCATTAAAAGCTCCTGTAGACAACATATGAACCTCGTCTATGATATAGACCTTATAACGGGCCAAACTAGGAGAATAGGTGGATTTATCACGAATTTCACGGATTTCATCGACTCCATTATTCGAAGCCGCATCCATTTCGATAACATCTTCTAGGCTACCTTCTGTGACTGCTTGGCAGATATAACAGTTATTACATGGTTCCCCGTCTACCTGGTTCGGACAGTTCATAGCCTTGGCAAAAATCTTGGCTACACTGGTTTTACCAGTTCCTCGAGGACCTGAGAAAAGATAGGCATGACTAATCTTTTCCTGCTCAACTGCTTGTTTTAGGGTTTTAGCCACAACTTCTTGACCTACTAGTTGTGAAAAAGTCTGGCTTCTATATTTTCGATAAAGTGCTTGATACATTAGGCTTTCTCCTCAAACATCGTAAAGTCCCATTCTGTCTTCTCAAGCAAAATAGCGACAAATTGTTCCAAGTAATCACGGTCAACGGCATTGTAATCATCAATAACTGAAGAATCCAGGTCTAAGACACCCAGCAATTGACCATTCTTGAGCATGGGAACCACGATTTCACTCTTGGCCATACTATCACAAGAAATGTAGTTTGGATAGGTGCTCACATCGCCAACCAAAACAGTCTCTTGAAACTCAGCAGCTTCTCCACACACGCCTTTTCCAAGCGGAATGCGAATACAAGAAACACCACCCTGAAAAGGCCCTAAAACCAACTCGCTACCGTCAAACAGATAAAACCCTGCAAATACAGTATTGGGAAAGCGAGATTTTAGGAGGGCACTAGCATTCGAAAGATTGGCAAGAACATTGCTCTCACCGTCAAGCAAATAAGAGAGTTCCTCATTTAACAATTGATATTGTGATTGTTTTTCTGAATCTAACATAGAACTATTATATCAAAAATGAGAAAGAGACAAAAGAAAAATCCCTTGTTTTAAACAAAGGATTTTGTGATTATCAATTTGATTAAAGTTCGATATCACCGAACAAGTCAGCCATTGAGAATCCTGTTTGTGTTTCTGGAAGTTCGAAATCACGTTTTTCTTGACGTTTTGGACGACGTGGACGAGCAGCACGTTTTTCTTCTTTTTGTCCTTCTTCTTGAGCTGGACGTTCTTCAAGAGCTTTGATAGAAAGTGATACACGTTCTGCGTCAGCGTTAACATCAAGGACTTTAACAGTAACTTCTTGACCAACAGTAAGAGCTTCTTTTGGATTTTCGATACGTTTGTGTGAAATTTGTGATACGTGAACAAGTCCATCGATACCTGGCAATACTTCAACAAATGCACCGAAGTCAGTCAAACGTTTAACTGTTCCTTCTACTACATCACCTTTAGCCAATTTTTGTTCAACGCCATCCCATGGTCCAGGTGTTGTTGCTTTAAGTGAAAGTGATACGCGTCCTTCTTCTTCGTTAAGATCAAGGATCTTCACTTCGATTTCTTCACCAACAGTTACAACTGATTTAGGTGATACGTTACGTTCGTGTGACAATTCAGTCAAGTGAACCAATCCGTCAACACCACCAAGGTCGATGAAAGCACCAAAGCTAGTGATACGAGCAACTTTACCAGTTACGACATCACCAACAGCCAATTTACCGAATACTTCAGCACGAGCTGCTGCAGTAGCTGCTTCAACAACTTCACGACGTGAAAGGATGAAGCGGTTTTCTTTAGGATCAACTTCCTTGATTTTAGCATCAAATTCTTGACCTACGAAACGCTCAGTGTTACGTACGAAACGAGTATCCAACATTGAAGCTGGGATAAATCCACGAACACCTTCAAATTCTACTGAAAGTCCACCTTTAACGGCACGAGTTCCTTTAACAGTAACAACTTCTTCTTCGCGTCCTACAAGTTTGTCCCATGCTTTGCGAGCTTCAAGGCGTTTTTTAGATACAAGGTATGTAACTGTATCAGTATCTTTACCAACTACTTGACGAAGTACAAGAACATCCAATACTTCTCCTACTTTCACAAAGTCATTGATATCTGCATCGCGATCGTTTGTCAATTCGCGAAGAGTCAAGACACCTTCAACACCAGTCCCAGAGATTGCAACGTTAGCTTGAGTCGCATCAACTGTCAATACTTCAGCACTAACAACATCACCAGGCTCAACTTGGCTAACGCTATTTAGCAAATCTTCAAATTCGTTCATCTAAAAAATCCTCCAACAATCAAGTTTTTCCAAACTTGACATACTTATAATTTTTTTCCTAAGCACCCGCAAAGACATGTTCATATCGTTCACGTCTTTCAATTATAAAAATAAAATACCCTAAGATATTTTTCTTTTTATCTTGAATTTATTACCTAAGAACTGGGGTAGCTGGATTCGAACCAACGCATGAGGGAGTCAAAGTCCCTTGCCTTACCGCTTGGCTATACCCCATTGATGAATGGAGAGAGAGGGATTCGAACCCCCGAACCCGAAGGAGCGGATTTACAGTCCGCCGCGTTTAGCCTCTTCGCTATCTCTCCAATGTTTAACGAGAACTATTATATCATGAAATTTTCAATAAAACAAGTATTATTTTGTCAAATTATAGTTTTCAATCAAAATTTCCACAGCTTTTTCAAGTTTTTTATAAAAACTATCGACATTTCCATTCTTTATGATGGCAAATTGGCTATCTAATTCGGCAATTTCCCCAATAACCTTTTTCCCGATCGTCAAAACGTATCCTTCATAGCTGTCTTTTCCAACAGTCACTTTTGCATCCGTTAATTGAATTTCAATTTTCTTATCTTTTTTACTCATACTGTACCTCTTTTCACTTTTTCTATTGTACAAGAAAATGCTCAAACTAGCAAGAAAAAACTCCATTTCAGTCCTTACAACTGCTATGGAGTTCTTCTTTACTTCATGTCTTTTAGTCCACTTTGACAATCCATCCTTCAGGTGCATCTACATCACCAAATTGGATACCAGTCAATTCATCATAGAGTTTACGTGTCACAGGACCTACTTCTGTTTCACTATAGAAAACATGGAAATCATCGCCATGTTGGATGCCTCCAATTGGCGAAATAACCGCTGCTGTACCGCAGGCACCCGCCTCTACAAAACGATCCAAATTATCGATTGGGACATCGCCTTCAATCGGTGTCAAGCCCAAGCGGTGTTCTGCCAAGTAAAGCAAAGAATACTTGGTAATAGATGGCAAGATAGATGGACTCAATGGCGTAACAAATTCATTGTCTGCCGTGATTCCAAAGAAGTTGGCTGATCCGACTTCTTCAATTTTTGTATGTGTAGATGGGTCTAGGTAGATAACATCTGAAAATTGGTGTGACTTGGCCATTTTACCTGGAAGGAGACTAGCAGCATAGTTCCCACCTACCTTAGCAGCACCTGTACCATTTGGAGCGGCACGGTCGTATTCATCCTGAATCAAGAAGTTAGTTGGGACCAAACCACCTTTAAAATAGTTACCAACCGGCATAGCAAAGATGGTAAAAATATATTCTTCTGCTGGTTTTACCCCAATAATATCCCCAACACCAATCAACAGCGGACGAAGATAAAGGGTTCCACCTGTTCCATATGGTGGGACGTATTCTTCATTTGCACGCACAACTGCTTTACAAGCTTCTACAAACATTTCTGTCGGAACTTGTGGCATCAAAAGACGGTCGCAAGTACGTTGCAAACGCTTGGCATTTTCGTCAGGACGGAACAATTGAACACTGCCGTCCTTGGTACGATAGGCTTTCAATCCCTCAAATGCTTGCTGTCCATAGTGGAGACTTGGAGAAGACTCTGAAATATGCAAGGTTGCATCCTCTGTCAATTCTCCTTGATCCCATTGACCATTTTTGTAGTGAGCGATATAACGGTAAGGTAATTTCATATAAGCAAATCCAAGGTTTTCCCAATCAATTGCAACTGTCATGTTTTTCTCCTTTATACTATTCAAACTATGTGTTCTATTCTACACTTTTCTAGTAAAATTTCAAGTATTATTTGTAATTTTCTGAAAATTTTTTCAACACAAAAGAAATCAGCCCTCTGGACTGATTCTTTTTACGAACTCGCTTTATCCTCTTTAAAGACTTCTTTGAGGTAAGCATCGAAAACTTCTTCATCTGAAATCGTGTCTGAAATAAAGCTTCCATTGCTAGTACGTTCTGACAAGTTGAGGTCTTGCAATCGACTCTCATAGATCGTCCCCTTGTTAGATTGAACAAGTAACGTTTGGTCGTTTTCTTCTACTTCTGTACTAAAAAGATCACCAACGAAACCTTGCTCTGCAACTGCTCCAGCCAAGAAGACACGATGCGGTTTGTTTTTTAACTCACGCAAGACTTGAAGTCCTCGTTTGGCACGGCTGGTCGCTGGAATTTCCTCAATGGAAACGCGTTTCAAGCTTCCACGTTGGGTCAAGAGATAGAAGGATGAGGTGTTACAGATAAAGGCAGCCTGAAGCGAATCATCTGCTTTCAGGTTCATAGCCTTGACACCTGCAGCCTTGGCACCAACAACCGGAACCTCTTCGATATTGAAACGAAGGGCATAGCCGTTTTGACTAATCAAAAGAACATCATCTAGTTTAATCGGAGCCACTGCTACAATTTGGTCTGTCTCGTCTTTGAGCTTAGCATACTTGACAGACTTCGACTTGTAGGTCCGCCATGGAGAGAATTCTTTGCGTTCTACGCGTTTGATTTGACCAAGGCGAGTTGCTGCAAAGTAGGTTGTCGCATCATCAAACTGATCCACTACTTCTGCATAAAGGATTTCTTCGTTAGTTTCAAAGTTTGTAATCGTTTGGCTCAAGTGCTCTCCGATGTCCTTCCAGCGAATGTCTGCCAATTCATGGATTGGTCGATAAATGACATTCCCAAGAGTTGTAAACATCAAGAGGTGCTGGGTTGTCTTGGCAGTTTGCACAAAGATCAGACGATCATCATCACGTTTGCCGATTTCCTCTAGCGTAGAAGCTGCAAAGGAACGTGGGCTGGTACGCTTGATATAGCCTGCCTTAGTTACGCTGACATAGGTATCTTCCTCGGCAATCAAACTAGCTGTATCAATCTCGATTGCTTTCGCAGTATCTTCCAAAGTACTCAAACGTGGAGTCGCAAATTTCTTCTTAACCTCACGAAGCTCTTTTTTCATGAGATTGTACATAGTCCGTTCATCACCGATGATAGCCGCAAGCATGGCAATCTTTTCACGCAATTCTGCTTCTTCTTCCTGCAAGACAACCACGTCTGTATTGGTCAAACGGTAAAGTTGTAAGGTCACGATGGCTTCAGCCTGCTCCTCAGTAAACTCATAGCTGATCTTGAGGTTTTCCTTAGCGTCAGCCTTGTTTTCAGAAGCACGGATAAGGGCAATGACTTCGTCCAAAATCGAAATCACGCGAATCAAACCTTCAACGATATGCAGACGTTTCTCAGCCTTTTCCTTGTCAAAGCGGGAACGTGCCAAAATCACTTCACGACGGTGGGCGATATAGCTAGACAGGATTGGGACAATTCCAACTTGACGAGGAGTGAAATTATCAATCGCTACCATGTTAAAGTTGTAATTGATTTGTAAGTCGGTGTATTTGAAAAGATAGTTGAGAACAAGCTCGGTATTAGCGTCTTTCTTGAGTTCGATAGCAATGCGAAGACCGTCACGGTCAGACTCATCACGAACTTCGGCAATCCCCGCTACTTTGTTATTGACACGAACATCATCAATTTTCTTGACCAGATTGGCCTTATTGATTTCATAAGGAATCTCAGTGATAACGATTTGCTCCTTACCACCTTTTAGCTTTTCAATCTCCGTCTTAGAGCGAACAACCACGCGCCCTTTCCCAGTTTCATAGGCCTTCTTGATTTCATCACGCCCTTGGATGATAGCTCCTGTAGGGAAGTCTGGTCCAGGCAAGAATTCCATGAGCTTGTCCACCTTGGCTGTTGGGTGATCAATCATGTAAACCGTCGCATCAATGACCTCAGCCAAATTATGCGGTGGAATATCTGTGGCATAACCAGCCGAAATCCCAGTCGAACCATTGACCAAGAGGTTTGGAAAGGCTGCTGGCAAAACCGTCGGTTCTTTCTCGGTATCGTCAAAGTTCCAAGCAAAAGGAACTGTCTTTTTCTCGATATCCTGAAGAAGGTACCCAGCAATTTCAGACAAACGCGCCTCGGTATAACGCATTGCCGCCGGTGGATCTCCGTCCATAGAACCGTTATTACCGTGCATTTCAACTAGAATCTCACGATTTTTCCAGTCCTGAGACATACGAACCATGGCATCATAGATAGAAGAATCCCCGTGTGGGTGAAAATTTCCCATGATGTTCCCGACAGACTTGGCCGACTTGCGGTAGCTCTTGTCAAAGGTATTGCCATCCTTATTCATAGAATAAAGAATACGACGCTGAACCGGCTTCAATCCATCACGAATGTCTGGCAAAGCCCGGTCTTGAATAATGTACTTGGAGTAGCGACCAAAGCGCTCTCCCATGATGTCCTCAAGGGACATGTTTTGAATGTTAGACATAGGATACTAAGCCCGTAAAATGCAAAGTGAAAATAGGAAATTATTGCAGTGAGCGATGCTCACAAGAGAATTTATCTTTTTCACACAGCATTTAGGGCGTGTTCAACTCCTTTCAAAGAATGTAGAGTGGTTTTTACATTAAAATTGGTATTAAGAAAAATATTTTTAGATACTATTTAAGTCATTCACAAACACTTATTTAGATTAAGCAAAGGCAACTATTTCCTATGGATTATTCTTTCTTCTTTGAAGTGTGTACAAATATTGACAAGGTAAATAAGAAACTATAGCAGTTGATATCAGCAAGATATTAAACATAAACTTTTGCCCTCGAAATAGCTCCTCCCAATGCATTGTATTAAGATAATGAAAAATTAAACCGAATAAATAACAGAAACTTATAGGGAGACTCTCCACTTGATTGATTTGTATAAATAATATAAGCGTATTGAGTGATAGAGTGTGGAAGAAATAAGCATAGGTAAACAAAAAGAAATTAGAAAGAAAGAAAATCTTAAAGCATCATCAAAAAGCTCTGTACGATTTATTGAAATAAGCCAAATATTACACATCGTTATAATAATCGGGAAAAATAATCCATACACCCTTTTATGTAACTTATTTCTTTTGATAGCTAGAAATATAGAGGACACCAATACTAAAATTTGTACTCCTGGGAATCCCATAAAAAATGTAGCAAATACATGATCTAACATACTAGTTCAACCTCTCCTTAGCATACTGAATCATCTTCTATGTTGTCTGCATATATCTTTTATAGAGTCATTTTTCATAGCCGTCTTGCTCCTCTTGTTTTTGGATGCCTCGTATTCTTTTCTTCTCAAGTTCCCCTACAATGAATTGGATAGTTGAACAAATCCCCAAAACAATTAAAATATAACAAATAGATATTATGTTACTTCTTTGGTAATTTTTTATGATTTCCCATACAACAAATATATTTACCAATGAAAGGAGAAAGATGAAGGTGGCATTGATCAGAAGTATTATAGCAAATGTTCTCCTAAAATGCATATAATGTTTTATACTCCTATAGAGGGTATATAATGAATATGCGATCATCAAAGGTGTGAAGCAACCTACATAATAAAAGATAAACCTTTGTCCAAAGTATGGGTAACCTTTATCTAATAGGCAAAAGCCAATAGTGAAGATGTTCAACATAAATAGGGACACTGCACGAGCGTTTTCTTTTTTCCCCAAGTTAGATATTAAATCACTTATAATTGCAAAAATTACTATGGTTATAACGGGAATAAAATACATAAATTCCCTAATCAAAGTAGATAACGTAAATTCCCTAAACATTACTGACCCCCCTTTAGTTCTATATATTATTTACATAACAAATATGATAATCATTTTTACTTGAACGATGCGACTTTCCTGTATGGTAAAAATAATATCCTTCAAATAGTATAAAGCGTCCTCTAAAGAAACAGACCTGAATGATATTTTCCGTCAGATTATTGAGGAGGAGATACTTGAGTTCTTATCAGCGTCAACTTTTAAGGTTTAACTATTCCAAAAATCATTTCAAGTATTTCCTGGTTAGTTCTCATCTATGTCACCCTCATCTGAAACATGATTAGTAAAAGGAGCATCTTCTTTCTTTTGTTGTTGTAGTTTTCGAACTCTTGTTCTTTCAAGCATCCAAAGTAGGAATTGAATTCCTGAAAAAAGGCCTTGCAAGAAAATAAATATATAGATTTCTTTAATCCCTCTAAATAATACTAAAATATTTACAATTGAGAGTAGAAATATAAGTGCAACGTTACATATTAGGATCCGGGCAAACTTACTAGGGAAATACTTGACGTGCTTGATACTCTTATAAAGACTAGTAATCGCATACGTTAAGCACAGAGGCGCATGAGCGTAGATGGAAAACACCCGTACAAATGCTCCTAAGTATGGTTCGTCTAAAGACGGATTGAACACTACAAACATTCCTATATTACAAGCCATAAATACTAGGGAACTTAAGGAGCTTGAATATTCTATTTTCTCTTTATTGGAGATTGCATCAAGAATTATCCCAGCAATAACAATGATTTCGAGAAAGAAAAATATCATTATTAAATAACTGTTCACTATTCACTCCCCCTTTGCTTACTGATTTCGTTTGGTGTAATGGAGATAGAGAGGAGGAAGATAGGAAACTAGAATCATCAAAATCATTACCAAGAATGTCAACAGATGAATCTGAACTAAATTTACCACATACCATCCCAGAATACCCACAGATAGGGGACCTAAAATATAGGATAGGAAAATCAAAAAAGCCTTCCACCGTTTCTCCGGATAGACATAACACAATCGAATAAGTGTGTAGACTAAAGCTCCTGCTATCAAAGGAAAACCAAATAAAATCATGACAAAGGATGCCACTAAAGAACCGGATTCTGACGAATCCATATTGAATAAAAGCATCAAGATCATAAACAAAGTAAATACAATCGGTGCATATAAACCTTGGAAACTTTTTTTTCGACTATTGATGTAGAATGCAAGAATAGCTGAGGGTAAAGAAACTAAGAAAATTAAACCCAAGTAACTTCCAAAAATCGAATGTCCTGAACTATTCATTATTCACACTCCTTAAAACACAGTCGCTTCTTCTAGCGTAAACTTAACATTATCCTCAATCCACTTACGGCGTGGCTCGACCTTATCTCCCATGAGGACATTAACACGGCGTTCAGCGCGTGCTAGGTCTTCAATCGTGACACGGATAAGAGTGCGGGTTTCTGGATTCATGGTTGTTTCCCAGAGTTGGTCCGCGTTCATCTCACCAAGTCCCTTGTAGCGTTGGAGAGTGGCTCCTTTGCCGAACTGCTTGCGAAGTTCTTCTAGTTCACCGTCCGTCCAAGCATAAGCTACTTCTTCTTTCTTGCCTTTACCTTTGGACATCTTGTAAAGAGGCGGAAGGGCGATATAGACATGTCCTGTCTCAACTAGCGGACGCATATAACGGTAGAAGAATGTTAAGAGAAGAGTCTGAATATGGGCACCATCTGTATCCGCATCGGTCATGATAATAATCTTGTCATAGTTGGCATCTTCAATAGAGAAGTCTGCTCCGACACCCGCTCCGATGGTATAAATCATGGTGTTGATTTCCTCATTTTTAAGGATATCCGCCATCTTGGCCTTGGCTGTATTAATGACCTTACCTCGAAGGGGCAAGATAGCCTGGAACTTACGGTCACGACCTTGCTTGGCAGAACCACCGGCAGAGTCCCCCTCGACTAGGTAGAGTTCATTCTTTGCAGGGTTTTTAGACTGGGCTGGAGTCAATTTTCCAGACAACAAGCCCTTGTCTTTCTTGTTTTTCTTACCATTTCGGCTCTCATCACGCGCTTTACGTGCCGCCTCGCGCGCATCACGAGCCTTGATAGCTTTGCGAATGAGATTGGAAGCCAGTTCCCCATTTTCCATAAGGAAGAAGGTCAACTTATCAGCCACAATCCCATCCACAACTGGACGAGCTAGTGGGCTTCCAAGTTTGTCCTTGGTCTGACCCTCAAACTGGAGGTGTTCTTCAGGCACCAGAATAGAAAGAACGGCTGCTAGTCCCTCGCGGTAGTCTGACCCTTCAAGATTTTTATCTTTTTCCTTGAGAAGTCCTGTCTTACGCGCGTAGTCATTCATGACCTTAGTAATGGCTGACTTGAGTCCTGTCTCGTGCGTCCCCCCATCCTTGGTGCGAACGTTATTGACAAAAGATAGAATGTTATCTGAAAATCCATCATTGTACTGGAGAGCTACTTCCACTTGGAAACCATTGTCTTCCCCTTCAAAGTATAGGACTGGCGTCAAGGTTTCCTTGTCTTCATTGAGGTAAGAAACAAAGTCCTGAACCCCGTTCTCATAATGGAACTCGATTTCTTCATCTGTTCGCTTATCTGTCAAAGACAAGGTGACATTTTTTAAGAGAAAGGCTGACTCATTGAGTCGTTCTGAAATGGTATTGTACTTGAAGTCAGTCGTAGAGAAAATCGTCGCATCAGGCATGAAAGTGACTTTGGTACCGGTCTTAGACTTGGGTGCTGTACCAATTTTCTTCAAGGTTGTGACGGGTTTCCCGCCATTTTCAAAACGTTGCTTGTAGACTGTACCGTCACGGATAATTTCAACTTCCAACCAACTTGAGAGTGCATTAACAACCGAAGAACCGACTCCGTGAAGACCTCCAGATGTCTTATAGCCACCTTGACCGAATTTCCCTCCAGCGTGGAGAATGGTAAAGATAACTTCAACAGTTGGAATTCCCATGGCGTGCATTCCCGTTGGCATCCCACGTCCGTGGTCTTGAACGGTTAGACTGCCGTCTTTATTGATGGTCACATCAATGCGGTCACCAAATCCAGATAAGGCTTCATCGACTGCATTATCCACAATTTCCCAGACTAGGTGATGGAGACCAACACCGTCAGTCGATCCAATATACATCCCCGGACGTTTACGAACCGCATCCAACCCTTCTAGCACCTGAATGGCGTCATCATTGTAGTTATTAATATTGATTTCCTTTTTTGACACAAGGAACCTCCTATTTGTTCATCTTTTCTATTTTACAGGTTTTCTAGGGATTTTGCAAAACTTTTCCCATTCAGCTGTCACAATTTCACAGGATATTCTCTGACTTTCCACAGCATTTCATGGTATAATAGGTCTATGATGACATTTGTATTATTAATTCTAGCTTATTTGCTTGGTTCGATTCCGTCTGGTCTCTGGATTGGACAAGTTTTCTTTCAAACAAATCTGCGTGAACACGGTTCTGGAAACACCGGAACGACCAATACTTTCCGTATTTTGGGTAAGAAAGCAGGGATGGCAACCTTTGTGATTGACTTCTTTAAAGGGACCTTGGCCACTCTACTTCCTATTTTTTTCCACCAACAAGGTGTATCACCACTTGTCTTTGGACTTTTAGCCGTGATTGGACATACCTTTCCTATCTTTGCAGGGTTTAAAGGGGGCAAGGCTGTCGCAACCAGTGCTGGAGTGATTTTCGGATTTGCGCCTGTTTTCTGTCTCTATCTAGCAATCGTATTCTTTGGAAGCCTCTATCTAGGTAGTATGATTTCACTGTCTAGCGTTACTGCTTCTATTGCAGCCGTTATTGGAGTTCTCCTATTTCCACTATTTGGATTTATCCTGAACAGCTATGACCCTCTCTTCATTTTGATTATCCTAGCACTTGCTAGCTTGATTATCATTCGTCACAAAGATAATATCACACGTATCAAAAATAAAACTGAAAATCTCGTCCCTTGGGGACTAAACTTGACACATCAAAATCCTAAAAAATAAAACGCCAGTTTGAAACTGGCGTTTTTTTGTATGCTTATTTTGACTTGATGTAGTTGATACCATCTGCCTTAGGCGCAACTGCTTTTCCAAAGAAGGCTGCCAAGACAAGAATGGTCAAGACATAAGGGGCGATTTGAAGGTAAACCGCTGGCACTCCTTGTAGGAAAGGTAATTGAGAACCGATAACTGCCAAACTTTGTGAAAGTCCAAAGAAAAGACTAGAAAGCATAGCACCAATTGGGTTCCATTTACCAAAGATCATTGCAGCAAGGGCGATAAATCCAGGACCGACAATAGTTGTCACTGAGAAGTTAACTGAAATGGATTGAGCATAAATCGCTCCCCCAATTCCCCCTAGGAAACCTGAAATAATAACCCCAAGATATCGCATCTTGTAGACATTGATCCCCAAGGTATCCGCTGCCTGAGGGTGTTCACCAACAGAGCGAAGTCGAAGACCAAAACGGGTCTTAAAGAGAATAAACCATGCAAGGAAAGAGAAGGCAATCGCGATATAACCTAGCAAACTTGTTGACTTGAAGAAGATATCTCCAATCACAGGGATATCAGCCAAAACTGGGAAATCAAAACGTCCAAAAGTCTGGCTTAAGTTATCCGTTTGTCCTTTGTTATAAAGAACTTTAACCAAGAAAACCGCTAGGGCAGGAGCCATCAAGTTCAATACTGTACCACTGACAACATGGTCCGCACGGAAATGAACTGTAGCGACTGCATGGATGAGGGAGAAAATAGCTCCCACGATACCAGCAACTAACAAGGAAATCCAAGGAGTCGCTGCTCCAAGTTGTTCTGCAAACTCAAGGTTAAAGACAACCCCAGAAAAGGCTCCCATAACCATAATTCCTTCAAGACCTACGTTAACGACACCACCACGTTCAGAGAAAACTCCCCCGATACTCGTAAAAATAAGTGGTGCTGAGTAAATCAGCATAGAAGAGACCAAGAGGGTGAGTAATGTTGTAATAGACATCCTTACTTACCTCCTTTAACTTGTTTTTTAGGTTTGACAAAGCGTTCAATAATGTAGTGAACGCTGACAAAGAAGATAATAGACGCTGTTACAATGCTGACAAGCTCAGACGGAACTTGCGCTGCGTTCATACCCGGTGCTCCTACTTGCAAAACTCCAAATAAGAAGGCCGCAAAGAGAATTCCAATTGGTGAATTTCCAGCAAGCAAACTAACTGCCATCCCGTTAAATCCGATAGCCAATGACGAACCTTGAACGTAAACGTTTTGGAAAGTTCCAAGACCTTCTACCGCTCCACCAAGACCAGCCAAAGCACCAGAGATAATCATTGATAGAATGATTGTACGTTTTGCTGAAATACCAGCGTACTCTGAAGCATGGGGATTGAGACCAACTGCGCGAATTTCAAAACCGAGAGTCGTTTTCTTGAGCAAGAACCAAATCACAGCTACAGCAATGATGGCAAAGAAGATTCCAATATTCATACGAGAATTTCCAGTCAACTCTGATAACCATGGTGTCTGGTAAGTAGCATTGGCACTAACACGAATCGTTGAGTCTGTACTTTGCATAATATCTTTCGGAAAGGCATGAATAAAGGCATTTCCCACATACAATACAATGTAGTTCATCATGATGGTCACGATAACCTCTGACGTACCGAGATAAGCTCTGAGGATACCTGGAATCGCACCAACAATTCCACCTGCGATCAAAGCAATGATCACTGTCAATGGAATCAAAACGAGACGAGGCATATCTGGATTTGACAAGGCAAACCAACCACTGAGAATCCAGCCTGCAAGTGCCTGACCAGGAAGTCCGACGTTAAAGAAACCTGCTCGACTGGCAACAGCGAAACCAAGACCTATCAAGACAAGAGGACCCATGGCACGGAAAATTTCTCCAATTCCACGGAGGCTACCAAAAGCTGTATAGAACAACTCCTCATAACCCCAGATAGCATCATATCCGAAGATCCACATGACAATGGCTCCGAGCAAGATTCCTAAGAATACGGAAATCAAGGGAACCGAAATTTGTTGTAATTTTTTAGACATCACTCTTCTCCTTTCCCAAGTTTCCACCTGCCATCAAGACACCAAGTTCTTGTTTGTTAGTTGTTTCTGGCGATACAATACCTTGAATCTTACCATCGTGAATAACAGCAATTCGGTCTGAGACATTTAAAATCTCATCCAATTCAAAGCTGACAACAAGGACAGCCTTCCCGTTATCACGTTCTTCAATCAAACGTTTGTGGATATATTCAATGGCACCGACATCCAAACCACGAGTTGGCTGGCTGACGATAAGGAGATCAGGATCTCGATCAATCTCACGAGCGATAATCGCTTTTTGTTGATTTCCTCCTGAAAGAGCTGCCGCTGGAACAAATTCGCTTGCCGCACGGACGTCAAATTCTTCCATCAATTTCTTGGCATGTGAAGTGATATTGGCATAGTTCAAGATGCCATTTTTGCTGAGTGGTTCTTTGTAGTAGGTTTGAAGAGCGATATTTTCTGAAATCATCATCTCCAAAATCAAGCCATCACGGTGACGATCTTCAGGAACGTGCCCCACGCTTAGTTCTGTAATTTGTCGAGGATGCATCCCCACGATTGATTTGCCTTTTAATTCAACGCTACCTGACTCAACCTTACGAAGACCAGTAATGGCTTGAATGAGTTCAGATTGACCATTGCCATCAATACCTGCAATACCGACAATTTCACCAGCACGAACATCCAAGGAGAGATTTTTTACTGCTGGTACACCGCGGTTTTCATTGACAACCAAGTCTTTGATAGACAAGACCACTTCTTTGGGTTGCGGTGCTTGTTTTTCCGTTTTAAAGGAGACTGAGCGTCCAACCATCATTTCTGCCAAGTCCGCATTTGTTGCGCCTGCAATTTCGACTGTCTGGATTGATTTCCCACGACGGATAACCGTCACTCGATTCGATACCGCACGAATCTCATCCAGTTTATGGGTAATCAAAATGATAGACTTCCCTTCTTTGACAAGGTTTTTCATGATTGCCATCAACTCATCAATCTCTGAAGGAGTCAATACGGCTGTAGGTTCGTCAAAGATAAGGATATCAGCACCACGATAGAGTGTTTTCAAGATTTCTACACGTTGTTGGGCACCAACGGAAATATCCGCCACCTTAGCAGCAGGATCTACTGCCAAACCATAACGTTCAGAAAGAGCCTTGATTTCTTTAGTAGCACCAGCTATATCTAGAACACCATTTTTAGTGACTTCACTTCCTAAAATGATATTCTCAGCTACTGTAAAAGCCTCAACCAACATGAAATGTTGGTGAACCATCCCAATTCCAAGACCAGCGGCTTTAGATGGTGAGTCTAGTTTTACAACCTGACCATTCACCACAATTTCACCACTCGTTGGTTCAAGAAGTCCTGCCAGCATATTCATCAGAGTGGATTTACCCGCTCCATTTTCTCCTAAAAGTGCATGGATTTCACCTTTTCGCAGTTGCAAGTTGATTTTGTCGTTTGCTACAAATTCACCAAACACCTTGGTAATATCCCGCATCTCAATGACATTTTCGTGTGCCATATGCTCTTCCTTTCAGAGGTTTATTTTATTTCAATAAAACCTGCTAATCACATTAACAAGCTCTATTGAGACAAAAGTTGCCTCAATTCTTAAAGAAGCGACCAATGGCCGCTTCCTAAGAAATGACTTTTATCCATTATTTTTCAGGAACTTTTACGCTTCCGTCAAGGATTTTAGCTTTTGCATCTTCAACAGCTTTTTTACCTTCTTCTGAAAGGTTTGTTACTGCTAGCTCAACCCCTTTATCTTTCAATGAGTAAACAATCACTTGTCCACCAGGGAATTCACCTTTTTCTGTTTTGTTGGCAATATCTTTTACAGTTGTACCAACTTGTTTCAATGTAGATACAAGAACAAAGTTAGATTCTTTACCATCTTTAGAAGTGTATTTACCTTCTGCTGCTTGGTCACGGTCTACACCGATAACCCAAACTTTTTCGTTTTCATTTTTGTTTTCGTTCAATGATTTTGCTTCAGCAAAGACACCAGCACCTGTACCACCAGCTGCTTGGTAGACAACGTCTGCACCGGCAGCATATTGAGCTGCTGCAATTGTTTTACCTTTGGCAGCATCACCAAATGAACCAGCGTAGTCAACTTGGACTTTGATAGATGGGTCGACTGACTCAACACCAGCTTTGAATCCAGCTGCAAAACGTGAAATAACTTCAGATTCGATACCACCTACAAAACCAACTTGTTTTGTTTTCGTAGTTTTCGCTGCTGCAACACCAGCAAGGTAAGCTGCTTCGTTATCCGCAAATCTTACGCTCGCAACATTCTTTTGACCTTCAATCACATCATCAATCAAGACATAGTTTAGGTCAGAGTGGTCTTTTGCTGCTTCCTCAACTGCATTGTGAAGGGCAAAACCAACACCGAAGATCAGGTTGTAACTTCCAGCCGCTTGTTGCAAGTTGTTAGCATAGTCTGCTTCGCTTGTTGATTGGAAGTAAGTGTAACCTTTATCTTTAGAAAGATTGTGTTCTTTACCCCAGTCTTGCAAACCTTCCCAAGCTGATTGGTTAAATGATTTATCATCAACACCACCAGTATCTGTTACGATTGCTGCTTTGGTCTTCATTTCTGATGAAGATGAAGCTGCGTTACGAGAAGAGCGGTTACCACATGCAGCAAGTCCAACTGCTGCTACTGCAACTAGACCAAGGCCTAGCCATTGTTTCTTGTTCATTACTGAACCTCCTAAATAAGATGTGCAACGATGTTGCAAGTATGGATTGGTTGGCCACAAGGACCGCATCACTCAGAGAGTGACTCAGACTAGTTTAAGTCTGTAAATGAGTATGGAAGTAACTCCCCGACCGTCATCTCGACCGTCGATTTATCTTTAGCGACTAAAGTCACTTTTAGATCTTGTTCAAAAAATTCAACCATGACCTGGCGGCAAGCACCACATGGCGAGATGGGTTTTTCAGTTTGTCCGTAGACAATCAATTCTGAAAACTCCCGTTGCCCCTCCGAAACTGCTTTAAAAATAGCAGTACGTTCTCCACAATTAGTCAAGGGATAACTAGCATTCTCGATGTTCACACCCGTATAAACACTACCATCCTTGGCTACTAAAACAGCACCTATGGGAAAATGAGAATAGGGGACATAGGCTTGTTTGCTGGTTTCAATTGCTAGTTCAATTAACTCAGTAGTCGCCATCTGCCAATTCTCCTTTTAAAATCGCTACACCAGCAGATGTTCCGATACGGGTAGCGCCTGCTTCCACAAAAGCGACAGCATCTGCATATGAACGAGCTCCACCAGCTGCCTTAACTCCCATATCTGGCCCGACTGTTTCACGCATCAACTGAACATCCTCAATAGTGGCACCACCAGTTGAAAATCCAGTTGATGTTTTGACAAAGTCAGCGCCTGCTTTCTGGGATAATTGGCAAGCCACAACCTTTTCATCGTCTGTCAACAAGCAAGCTTCAATAATGACCTTAACCAACTTGTCACCACTTGCTTCTACGACAGCACGGATGTCCGATTCAACCAAATCCAGATTGCCTGATTTGAGGGCACCAACATTGATAACCATATCAATCTCATCCGCACCGTTTTGGACAGCTTCTTTTGTTTCAAAAGCTTTCACAGCTGAAGTTGCTGCTCCCAAAGGAAAACCTACTACTGTACAAACTTTTACATCTGAGCCTTCGAGCCCTGTTTTCGCATGTTTCACCCATGTGGGATTGACACAAACGCAGGCAAAGTCATACTCACGCGCTTCAGATAGCAAACGATCAATTTGTTCTTGACTTGCATCTTGCTTTAAAAGCGTATGATCAATATATTTATTTAACTTCATATTCGGATTCTCCCTGGTTTTATGAGATAATTTCTATAATTTCTCGTAAACTTTGCACTCCATCATTTATTTTAACATATTTTTGAAATTCTGTAACTAGTTCAGAAGAAATTTTTCCATTTGTATAAACTTTTGCAACAATTTCCCCTTTTTGAACGGAGTCTCCAACCTTCTTCTCAAAAACAATCCCTGTTTCATAGTCCAAGTCATCAGACTTGACTGCACGACCAGCTCCTAGTCTCATGGCATAGAGGCCAAATTCCATTGCAGGAAGAGCTGAAATAACACCCGTATCTTGAGCTGGAATTTCCACCACATGGGCAACTTTGACGGGGCGATAGAGATCTTCTAAATCACCGCCTTGTGCTGCTACCATTTCTTCAAACTTAGCCAGTGCTTGGCCATTTTCCAGGTGTTGACGGATTTCCTCAATCGTTTTTTCAACATCAGCCAAGCCAAGCATAATCTGAGCTAGCTCGCAGATAAAGTGACTAATATCTTCTCGGCCATTTCCTTGGAGAATCTCGATTGCCTCAAGGATTTCGAGACGATTGCCAATGGCTCTTCCCAAGGGTTGGCTCATATCGGTAATGACTGCTACCGTCTTTCGACCAACTGCCTTACCAAGATCCACCATGGTTTGAGCCAATTCGCGCGCCTCATCAACCGTCTTCATGAAGGCACCCTCACCGACCGTTACGTCTAGCAAAATGGCATCCGCTCCTGCAGCAATTTTCTTGCTCATCACCGAACTCGCAATCAAAGGAATCGTGTCTACAGTTGCTGTCACATCTCGGAGGGCATAGAGAAGTTTGTCTGCTTTAACCAGCTGATCTGACTGCCCAATGACAGATACACCAATGTCCTGTACCTGACGAATGAAATCTTCTTGACTTCGTTCGACTTGATAGCCCTTAATGGACTCCAATTTATCAATCGTCCCACCAGTATGGCCAAGACCACGACCACTCATTTTAGCAACGGGCACTCCGAAACTTGCAACAAGGGGAGCCAAAATCAAGGTCACCTTATCACCTACACCACCAGTCGAATGCTTGTCAACCTTAACCCCCTCAATAGCTGACAAATCAAACTCCTGACCTGTCTTGACCATATTCATCGTCAGGTCAGAAATCTCACGTGTGGTCATTCCTTTAAAATAAACAGCCATAGCAAAAGCAGACATCTGATAGTCTGGAACAGTTCCAGCCACATAGCCTTCTACCAGCCATTTGATTTCATTTGAAGTCAGTTCTTGACCATCTCGTTTCTTTTGGATTAAATCAACTGCTCTCATTCTTTCACACTTCTAAGGATATAGTATCCCTTATCTTTCTTTACGATTTCACAATTTCCAAAAACGTCTTCCATCTTATTTCTAGCACTTGGAGCTCCTTGTTTTTTCTGAATGACGATGGTTAAATCTCCTCCGTCTTTCAAGAAATCTCTGCTCTTTTCGATAATCTCATGAACAACTTGCTTGCCCGCTCGAATCGGCGGATTGGAAATAACATGGTCAAACTTTCCTTCAACATGTTCATAGATATTGGATTGGAAAATCGTTGCTTCTACTTTATTACGCTCAGCATTTTGACGCGCTAAGTCTAGAGCGCGATTATTGATATCGACCATGGTTACCTGAGCTCCATAAGCCTTGGCTAACGACAAACCCAATGGCCCATAACCACAACCTACATCAAGGACCGTCTCTCCTTCATTTACCTCTAGACACTTGAGCAAGAGCTGACTCCCAAAGTCAACCATTTTCTTGCTAAAAACACCCGCATCCGTCAAAAAGGTCATGTTTTTTCCCAACAACTCCACTCTCAACTCATGAATGTCGTGTGCAGCATCAGGATTTTCTGCATAATACATTTTACTCATAAAACTATTTTACCATAATTTAGCTTGAATTGTAAATCGTTTACAAAGTGATGATCAAATGAAAAAGACTGAAGAATCCTAGTCAAAAAACCTTTTCTTCAATCTCTTTCAATTATTAGAAATACATTACAATCTATCGGGAACTACAAATTATCATAGTCAGGAAAAACAGATCGCCTGTAATCAAGCGCATTTTTATTACTATTTCTTAACCTTAAAATACTTTATTATCAACAAGATTCCCAATATGATGTTTAGATAAAAACCCAACTGATAAGTTTGTGTCAAGATTTCCAAACTTGTCCAAAGTCGTATCAAATCTTCTAGTGACATACGGAATAGATATCCTTCTGTAGCAATCCACAAAATCAAAAATAGATAACTACCAGCAGCAAGCCATTTCGTCCACTGCTTTTTTACTAGCCAAGCAATCAAGAGCGAACAGATAAAGACAACTGTTACAATAGCATGTTCCATCAAAAAAGTAAAACCGTAATAGATTTCCACAAAGCGTCTACCATTATCCGCATTGACTCCTTTTATAAAAGGTAAGGCAAAACTTAAAATAAAACAGAGTTCCAATATATAACGTTTTAAGATTTTCATGACACACCTCCTATAAGTTGTGAACCAAAAAGCCCACTTTCAATAACTGATAAGTCTTCAGAAACCATTCCCTATCTCATTATTAAATTATTCAACCTCCATCTACCTCTATTATACGATATTGACTTACTACCATCAAGAAACCGCTTTATCTTTTTAGCTTTTTATGGTATGATAAACAAAATATCTAGGGGAAAACAAATGACCAACGAATTTTTACATTTTGAAAAAATCAGTCGCCAGACTTGGCAATCATTGCATCGCAAAACAACCCCTCCCTTGACAGAGGAAGAGTTAGAATCCATCAAGAGTTTCAATGACCAGATTAGTCTACAGGACGTAACAGATGTCTATCTTCCCCTAGTTCATCTTATCCATATTTACAAGCGCACCAAGGATGATTTGGCCTTTTCAAAAGGAATTTTTCTCCAACGCGAAAGTAAATCTCAGCCTTTTATCATTGGGGTTTCTGGTAGTGTTGCTGTGGGAAAATCAACTACTAGTCGCTTACTTCAGATTCTTTTATCACGTACTCTCCCGGATGCTACTGTAGAATTGGTGACAACTGACGGTTTTCTCTATCCCAATCAAACCTTGATGGACCAAGATATCTTAAATCGCAAAGGTTTTCCTGAAAGTTATGATATGGAAACCTTGCTGAATTTTCTTGACCGCCTAAAGAATGGGCAAGATGTCGATATTCCTGTCTATTCTCATGAAGTGTATGACATCGTTCCTGGAGAGAAACAACGTGTCAAAGCTGCTGATTTTGTCATTGTCGAAGGCATCAATGTCTTTCAAAACCCTCAAAATGAGCGCCTTTACATTACTGATTTCTTTGATTTCTCCATCTATGTGGATGCTGCTGTCGAGGACATTGAAAGCTGGTATCTGGATCGTTTCTTAAAGCTGCTCAGCTTTGCCCAAAATGATTCCAACAGCTACTACCACCGTTTTACTCAAATGCCAATTGGAGAAGTTGAAGCCTTTGCTCACCAGGTTTGGACCAGCATTAATCTCACAAATCTACAAAACTATATCGAACCAACAAGGAATCGCGCCGAGGTCATTCTCCACAAGACTAAAAACCATGAAATCGATGAAATTTACCTAAAAAAATAATTTCCCCTTGTCAAAACCTAAGTTTTCATATATAATGGTATAGTTAGTAAATATGGAGGTAAGAACATTGGCAAACATTAAATCAGCTATCAAACGCGCTGAATTGAACGTTAAACAAAACGAAAAAAACTCAGCTCAAAAATCAGCTATGCGTACTGCTATCAAAGCTTTCGAAGCAAACCCTTCTGAAGAACTTTTCCGTGCTGCTAGCTCAGCTATCGACAAAGCAGAAACTAAAGGTTTGATTCATAAAAACAAAGCAAGCCGCGATAAAGCTCGTCTTTCAGCTAAACTTGCTAAATAAGAAACAGTCCATAGAGGCTGTTTTTTTGTCCTCTAATCAGAAAAGGTAGAAAATGAAAATCGCAATCATAGGATATTCTGGAGCTGGCAAGTCAACTCTAGCTGAAAAGTTGTCAAACTACTACTCCATCCCCAAACTGCATATGGATACACTTCAATTTCAACCTGGTTGGCAAGACAGTGACCGCGAATGGATGTTGACCGAGATGAAAAACTTTCTCACAAAGCACGAAGCTTGGGTCATCGACGGCAACTACTCTTGGTGTTGCTATGAAGAAAGAATGCTGGAAGCTGACCAAATCATCTTTCTCAACTTTTCCCCATGGACTTGTCTCTTTCGAGCCTTTAAACGGTATCTCACATACCGAGGTAAAGTCAGAGAAAGTATGGCAGCAGGCTGTCCTGAACGCTTTGACTGGGACTTTGTCAGATGGATTCTCTGGGATGGGCGGACAAAGAATGCTAAAGAACGCTATCAACGGGTTCAAGAAACCTACCCTGAGAAAGTAATTGTCCTCAAGTCGCAAAAGGAGATGGACCACTTCTTAGAAAATCTCATAAATAACAAGAAAAACCAACGTGCCTAACGTTGGTTTTTTGCTATTAGCCAATCACACTTCCGTTTGGTACAGCTGGATCAACTGTGAGAAGGGTTAATTGTCCATCATGTTCAGCTGAGAGGGGTACATCAGAATAAGTATTTCATAAAACTATTAAACTCGAAAAAAAGCCCAAATGCTATCTGATTACTGAACATTTCACCTACTAATGAGAAACACTTGCCTCTACTCTATAATAATAAAAATCTTCATCATAATTTCCAGCTGATTGAGTAATAATTAATCGCGGCCGTGAGCTATCTGATTGATCACCCATTGGATTTTTAAAACCTATTTTAAACAATCCAATAGCAGCACTCGTATGACCACTTTGTAAACTAACATATGGAACACTGCTCTTCTTAGATGAATCTTTTATTACTTCAATACTATTTCCATCCCCAGTTGTTCCATCAGAATTAATTATCAATTCCTTACCGCGACCATTCCTCCATTTTCCAACAAGTGTTGAAATATCTCCATTTTCAATCGCTTCAATATCTAAGTCTACTTCTGAAATTGTATTTTTTTGGTATATTTCCCACCAACCCACTTTATATGGTCTAAGATAACTTTTTCCATAAAGAATTCTATTTTCTTGAATTTTCTCATTATCTGGTCCAGTTTCATTAGCAGGAATAAATGTTAGCACTAATTCTTGCCCAATAATTGCATTTTTATTATCCCCTACAAAATAGACTTCATAATAACCATTATTTTTCTTCGGTTTTTTACTTTTATCTAGCTTGAATTGAGCATGTGTAGAACCACTCCAAAACAGCCAATTTCCCTCTTGTTTGGATATTTTGGGGAAGACTGAAGTTTTATCTTCAAAATAATCTTCAGGACTGTACCCATACAAAGTGAAGTTTGATTCCGCTATTGCTTTTTCTAAATAGTCATTAGAATATGTCCCTTCAAAAGCGCTTAAATCTCCTTGAAGAATATTATCCTTACTATTTTTAAAATAATCAGTCCTACTAGCAAATACCATTTCATGATTCTTATTTCCGTCTGATAAGGTAATTACCGTTAAAATGTTAGATGAATCATCTACATTATTAACTAAAATAGAGATTTTAAAATCCTTATTTCCATCTGATTTATTAAATTCTGTAACAGAAGACCTATTGTTGCCATCTTTCTTCCAATCCGTAGAAAAGTCTCCAAATACATTACCTTCGTCTGTATTATATGAGATTCTCCAATTTTGATTATTTTTAGCAACAGTAGCTTTCTCACCTGTAGAAGAAATATAATCACCTGAAATATCCTCAAAATCTGATTTTATGACTTCAGTAGTAGTTGATTGCACTTCTTGATGTTTACTTTCTTTACGATTTATAAATAAAGAAAACAAAAGAAAAATAGCAAGTAGTAAAACAACTCCTAAATAAAGAATAGCATTTTTCTTCATTCCCAATCTCCAAAATATTATTTATTTTAGTAAAAAAACAGTTTTTCTATACGAAAAATAGAAAACTGTTTTTATCTATAGATTTTATCCAATCACACTTCCGTTTGGTACAGCTGGATCAACTGTGAGAAGAGTTAATTTGCCATCATGTTCAGCTGAGAGAATCATCCCTTGGCTGACATATTTTTTCATCATCTTGCGTGGTTTGAGGTTGGCAACGATTTGGACCTTCTTGCCGACCAATTCTTGTTCGTTTGGATAGTATTTGGCAATTCCTGAGAGGATTTGACGATCTTGACCATCACCAGCATCTAGGCGGAATTGGAGCAACTTATCAGAACCTTCCACTTTAGAAACTTCTTTGACTTCTGCGACACGGATTTCAACCTTATCAAAGTCTTCAAACTTGATTTCATCCTTGTTGAGTTTGAGTTCAACTTCACCTGGATTCCATTCTTTCTCGACAGCAGGCTTGTTGCCTTCCATTTGTTCCTTGATATAGGCGATTTCTTCTTCCATATCCAAGCGTGGGAAGATTGGTGTTCCTTTGGCAACAACAGTCACACCCTCAGGGAAATCAGCCAAGCTCAAGTTTTCTAGGCTAGAAACTTCTGCGAGACCAAGTTGAGTCAAGACTGCACGACTGGTTTCCATCATAAATGGTTCAATCAAGTGAGCTACAACACGAAGGCTAGCTGCCAAGTGGCTCATGACACTTGCCAATTGGTCGCGAAGGGCTTCATCCTTAGCCAAGACCCATGGGGCTGTCTCATCGATGTATTTGTTAGTACGAGAGATAAGTGTCCAGACTGCTTCTAAAGCACGTGGGTAGTCAACTGCTTCCATGTGTGTATGGTAGTCTGCGATTGATTGTTCTGCAACCTCAGCAAGAGCATTATCAAACTCTGTTACACCCTCTACATAGGCAGGGATTTGACCATCGAAATACTTGTTGATCATAGAAACCGTACGGTTAAGGAGGTTTCCGAGGTCATTTGCCAATTCATAGTTGATACGACCTACATAGTCCTCAGGAGTGAAGGTTCCGTCTGAACCAACTGGAAGACTACGCATGAGGTAGTAACGAAGTGGATCCAGCCCAAAACGCTCTATCAACATTTCAGGATAGACAACGTTCCCTTTAGACTTAGACATCTTGCCGTCTTTCATGACAAACCAACCGTGAGCAATCAAGCGGTCTGGCAATTTAACATCCAACATCATAAGAAGGATTGGCCAGTAGATGGAGTGGAAACGGAGAATATCTTTTCCGACCATGTGGAAGACTGTTCCGTTCCAGAACTTGTCAAAGTTAGTATGATCGTCTTGACCATAACCAAGAGCTGTCGCATAGTTAAGGAGAGCGTCAATCCAAACATAGACAATGTGTTTTGGATTTGATGGAACTGGTACTCCCCATGTAAAGGTTGTACGAGAAACCGCTAAGTCTTCCAAACCTGGCTCAATGAAATTACGTAACATTTCGTTGAGACGACCATCTGGAGTGATGAAATCAGGGTGCGATTTGAAAAATTCAACCAAACGGTCTTGGTATTTGCTGAGGCGAAGGAAATAAGACTCTTCTGAAACCCACTCCACTTCGTGACCTGATGGAGCGATACCGCCCGTTACATTTCCAGCTTCATCACGGAAAACTTCCGCAAGCTGACTTTCTGTAAAGAATTCTTCATCTGAAACTGAATACCAGCCAGAGTATTCACCCAAGTAAATATCATCTTGAGCAAGCAAGCGTTCAAAGACCTGGGCTACAACTTTTTCATGGTAGTCATCAGTGGTACGGATAAATTTATCATATGAGATATCAAGTAATTTCCAGAGTTCTTTGACGCCAATCGCCATCCCATCAACATAGGCTTGAGGTGTGATGCCAGCTTCTTCAGCTTTTTGCTGGATCTTCTGACCATGCTCGTCAAGACCTGTCAAATAAAAGACATCGTAGCCCATGAGACGTTTATAACGCGCTAGGACATCACAAGCGATGGTTGTGTAGGCAGAACCGATATGAAGTTTACCAGATGGATAGTATATCGGTGTTGTAATATAAAAATTCTTTTCAGACATAATTTTTCCTTTCCAGGCAAATGAAACCTGTTTTTCTAACACTTCATTATATCATATTTTTAGTGATTTTCGATAGGAAAATCCATACAAAAACAAGACAGACAACTGTCCATCTTGTTTTTTCTGTTCTATATCTTATTCATAACGAAGGGCTTCGATTGGATCGAGCTTAGACGCTTTATTGGCTGGCAAGACTCCAAAAATCATCCCAACACTGGCTGACACAGCCAAGCTAAAGAGAGCGATTGGGAGGGAAACCCCAACTTCAATACCTGCAATCATGTTTTGAAGCAGTACTCCAGCTAACATGGTCATTCCAGCAGCAATCCCAAGACCGATGACACCACCTAGCAAGGTTAAGATCATGGATTCAATCAAAAACTGTACCAAGATATTAGCCCGAGTAGCTCCGAGAGCTTTCCGCAGACCAATCTCACGCGTGCGTTCCGTCACCGAAACCAGCATGATATTCATAACACCAGTTCCTCCGACAAAGAGAGAAATTCCTGCGATGGCACTGATAATGGTGGTCATAAAACCAAATAGTTGTTGTACCTCTTGGAAGGCGGCAGTTGCATCCGCAACTTGGTACTCCCCTTGCTGAAGACCAGCAATCTCAGTCAATTTTCGAGCCAACTCTGGTCCCAAGGTCTGCGTTAGACTAGTATCATTGACACGAAAGACGATGTTCGAGATTTCATCAGTATTAAAATTGGCTGCGAGGGAGATATTAGTCGTAATTGGAAGACCACCAATCCCAAAGGCTTTAGCAGTTTTAGCTTCATTGCTAGTATAAACGCCAATCACACGGTAACTAAATTCATTGACAGAGATGACTTGATTAACCGCAGCTTCTGGACTATCAAACAAACTCTTGGCTAGTTCTTCGTCCAGCAAAATCACACTGGCAAATTCCTTGTAGTCTTGCGGTCTTAGACTTCTACCCGCAACGATTTCATTTTCAACTGCGTTCATGTAGGTGCTATTTCCGCCTGTCAGAGTGGCTCGTTCAACCTTCTTATCCTTATAAGATAGGGTGACGTTGGTCGAGTTGGTGACATAGTAACTGTCTACTCCTTTGAGTTTGGCAGCTTCCTTGACCCAGGATTCTAGTGGTTTTGGTGGTTCAACATGAACATCCTCTTCTTTCCCACTGACTGTCAAAGCGGATTGTTTCTGCGTAAAGGAACCGTCCTTGCTTTTGATAGGAGAGAAAAAGACATGGATATCCTTCTGTGATTTGGTCATGTTTTTATTGACCTGACGAGACATGGAGTCTCCCAGAGCCATGATGACAACGACAGACGAAACTCCGATGATAATCCCAATCATGGTCAGGAAGGAACGCATCTTGTGAGCCATGATGGATGAAAAGGCAAATTTCAGATTCTGCATCTTAGTTTTCCTCCTTTTCTACCTGAGCACTGTCGGACGAGATGATCCCATCACGAATAACAATCTGGCGTTTGGCATAGGCCGCAATCTCAGGCTCGTGCGTGACCATGATAATGGTTTTCCCTTCCTTGTTTAACTCCACCAACAGCTGCATGATTTGATTTCCCGTCTTGGTATCCAAGGCTCCTGTGGGCTCGTCTGCTAGGATGATAGAGGGATTATTTACCAAGGCACGGGCAATCGCTACACGTTGCTTTTGACCACCTGATAACTCGGAAGGCAAATGATGACTGCGCTCCGTTAGCTCAACCTTTTCCAGAAATTCCTCAGCCAATTTCCGACGTTTTGAAGCCGAAACTCCAGCGTAAATCAAGGGCAACTCGACATTTTGAAGAGCATTAAGCTTGGACAAGAGAAAGAACTGCTGAAAGACAAAGCCGATTTGCTGGTTGCGGACCTTGGCCAATTGTTTCTCTCCAAGACCTGCCACTTCTTGACCTTCAAGATAGTACTCTCCACTAGTTGGTGTATCCAACATTCCGATGGTATTCATCAACGTAGACTTACCAGAACCAGATGGTCCCATAATGGCAACAAACTCACCTTCATGAACTTCTAGACTGATATTTTTAAGGACCTGCAGTTCTTGGTCACCATTTCGATAACTTCTACAGATATTTTTGAGACTAATTAGTTTCTTCATCAGCCTTCACCTCTTTTCCTTCTTCCAAGGAAGATGTTGGATTACTGATGACCTTGGCACCGTCTGTCAAACCTGAAGTAATTTCTTGGTTGTCTGCATCCGCATTCCCCAAAGTAACTTCTACCTTCTTCGCTTTTTTCTGGTCGTCAACGAGCCAGACATAGTTTTTGTCATTTTCGGTAACGACACTTGTTAAAGGAACCAAGATAGCCTTACTCTTGTTCTTAACTTCCACACTGACAGAGAAGCCTTGTTTCAACTCTCCGATATCGCTGGTCACATCAACAGTATAAGGGTACTTAGAGCCAGTATTTCCTCCAAGGGCTGCATTTGCTGCTTCTCCGTTGTTTTTAGGATAATCAGAAATATAGCTGATTTTTCCTGTCCAGCTCTTATCTTGGTAAACCTTCGAAGTAAAGGTAACTTCTTGGCCTACAGAAAGGTTAGCAAGGTTGTATTCAGACAACTCCCCTTTGACCTGCAAGTTTTCATTACTTACGACATGTACTACCACTTGGCTATTACCTGTTGGCGATTTGGAGACATTACGATTAACTTCAACTACAGTCCCTTCTAGTGTACTGAGGACAGTTGCGGCATCTAGCTGTGCTTGAGCCTTGTTAAGCTGAGCCACAGCATCTGCACGGTTATCCTTGGCATCACTGATTTGAGAATCAATAGAAGATACGGAAGAAGTCGCTGCTTGCGCTTGTTCTGGGAGTCCTGCTTCTGTTGGAACTTGTGGAGAAGCTGGTACAGCTGATGCATTTTCACGAGCTTTGTTTAACTCCTCAATATGACGGTCTGCCTTTGCAACTGCACGATCGGCTGCATCATAGGCAGCTTGAGCATCTGCACTGCTGTATTTGACCAACGCTTGCCCTTCTTCGACCTTGTCCCCGACTGAAACGAGAATTTCATCTAAATCTCCCTTACTAGCATCAAAATAAACGTATTGTTCATTTTTTGCTGTAACCGTACCTGATAAGAGAACCGATGAAGCAACAGAACCTTCCTTAGCGGTAATGATATGGGAGGTTTCATCCTTGACTGCTGACTGGGAAGGTTGTCTAAAAATCAAAATCCCCGCAGCACCGATAACAATAGCACTGGCAACACCAATCGCTGTGTATAATTGCCATTTTTTTGCCTTTTTATTTCTTTTCATTTTTAAGCTCCTTTATTCTTTTGCCTTACAAAAACCATTATATCAGAAATACCAAGCCCAAACAATGACAGTTCAGATGGAAACAATGACAATTCAGGATCATTATTTCGTTCGGTATTCGTTTGTTGGATTATTGTGCTAGATATATAATACAATATCTTTTTGAATTTGGCAAGCGTTTTTATAATTTTTTTATCGTAGCAGATTTTTGCATTCAAAAAATAAAAACGATAGAATATGACTATCAAAGCTATAAGGAGTTTTCTATGAGAGAATATGATATCATCGCCATCGGTGGAGGAAGTGGCGGCATTGCCACTATGAACCGCGCTGGCGAACACGGTGCTAAAGCTGCTGTTATCGAAGAGAAAAAATTAGGTGGAACCTGCGTCAATGTCGGCTGTGTTCCTAAAAAAATCATGTGGTATGGAGCGCAAATCGCTGAAAGCTTCCACCACTACGGCCCTGACTATGGTTTTACAAGTTCAGATGTTCAATTTGATTTCGCAAAACTTCGTCAAAATCGTGAAGCCTACATCGACCGTGCCCGCTCATCTTATGATGGAAGTTTCAAGCGCAATGGGGTTGATTTGATTGAAGGTCGTGCTCATTTCGTTGATTCCCACACAGTCAGCGTCAATGGTGAATTGATTCGTGCCAAGCATATCGTGATTGCGACTGGGGCTCGTCCAAGCATCCCAACTATTCCTGGAGCTGAACTCGGTGGCAGCTCAGACGATGTCTTTGCTTGGGAGCAACTTCCTGACTCTGTTGCGATTCTTGGAGCTGGCTATATCGCCGTTGAATTAGCAGGTGTTCTCCACGCTCTAGGAGTAAAAACGGATTTGTTTGTCCGTCGTGATCGTCCCTTGCGTGGTTTTGACAGCTACATCGTTGAAGGTCTTGTCAATGAAATGGAAAAAACAGGTCTACCTTTACACACACATAAGGTACCCGTCAAGCTCGAAGAAACGGAGCAAGGTATTACCATTCATTTTGAAGACGGTTCTAGTCACACTGCAAGCCAAGTTATCTGGGCTACCGGTCGCCGTCCAAATGTAGACGGTCTGGAGTTAGAAAAGGCTGGCGTCACACTCAACCAACGTGGATTTATCCAAGTGGATGAGTATCAAAATACAGTTGTAGATGGCATCTACGCCCTTGGAGACGTTACTGGTGAGAAGGAACTGACCCCAGTAGCCATCAAGGCAGGACGCACCCTATCTGAACGCATCTTCAACGGGAAAACAAATGCTAAGATGGACTACACGACTATCCCTACTGTTGTCTTCTCCCACCCAGCAATCGGAACCGTTGGTTTAACTGAGGATCAAGCTATCAAAGAATACGGCCAAGATAACATCAAAGTCTACAAGTCAAGCTTTGCATCTATGTACTCAGCCGTTACAAACCATCGTCAAGAGTCTCGCTTCAAACTCATCACCGCAGGTGCTGATGAAAAAGTTGTTGGACTTCACGGACTTGGTTACGGAGTGGATGAGATGATTCAAGGATTCGCTGTTGCCATTAAGATGGGGGCAACCAAGGCGGACTTTGATGCTACAGTAGCTATCCACCCAACCGCTTCAGAAGAATTTGTGACCATGCGCTAATTATCGCAAGAGACCTCTTGAGGTCTCTTTTTACTTGCAAAATCGGCCGTTACAAAATTGTTACCTTTAATTTAGAAACTGGTTGACTTTTCTTTCTAAATTAGTATAATAGTTACTATAATTTTGAAAAGAGGTTAACAGTTTTGAAAAAAGCTCATATCTATGCCATTCCTGCTATCGGCGCTGCTCTCATCGCTGTATTGGCACAAATCAGTCTCCCTATCGGTCCTGTCCCCTTCACTCTGCAAAACTTTGCGATCGGTCTGATTGCTACTGTTTTTAGACCCAGAGAAGCTGTTCTATCTGTAGCTCTCTATCTCTTGCTGGGTGCCATTGGTTTACCTGTTTTTGCAGGGGGAGGAGCTGGATTTCACGTTTTAGTCGGCCCAAGTGCAGGTTATCTTTGGTTCGACCTTGTCTATGCTGGACTTACATCTTATCTCATCCATCAAAATAGTGGCTACATTCGCATTTTCCTAGCCAACCTCTTGGGTGACTCCCTCGTCTTTGTCGGAGGCATTCTCAGCCTCCACTTCCTAGCTGGTATGCCATTTGATCAGGCACTAGCTGTCGGTGTCCTTCCCTTTATCCTCCCTGATCTTGGTAAGATTATTGCCATTAGTTTCATTAGTCGTCCCCTACTCGAAAGATTGAAAAGCCTTCCATATTTTTCAAGATAAAAGAATAGTCCAGAACAATTGTTCTGGACTATTTCCATTCTAAGAATCAACTATACACTATTTAGATACTTGACTATTCTTATACCAGTATGAATATTAATCGTTTTATTCTTCAAATTACAGCTATTAACGATATGCAAAGTAGAAAAGTATTCTAATTGATTCAAACCAAATATGCTTCCATTGATTTTGGATGCTTAGCAATTGTATACTTTTCAGAAAACGTATTTTCACTGAGAGAGCTATATTTTATAAATTATTTGTGATACAATAGAGCTACCTAAAAGATTCAGAAAATTTAATGTTCATTGATTGTTTATATTAACTTGAACATTCTGATTTTTCTTCATTCAAAAATAACTGTAAATAATTATAAGAAGAAAGGTAATTCTATGGCAAAGAATACTCGTGAGCTAATCATTAAAGCTCTCATCACACTAGCTAAGAAAAATCCTCAACGTAGTTCCTTTACAATGACTGAAATTGCTGCTGAAGCTGGTATTTCACGACAAGCGATTTATCAAAAGCATTTTAACAACTTTGAAGATATTATCGAATACATTCACGAAGAGACCAATCAGCACATTTTTAACGTCTTTAATAAGTACTGCCCTAGCAATGATGGAGATCCTATCAGCTTTTTAGCAGACCATATACTTCCTCTCATATACGAAAAAAGGGAAGTTATTAGCACCTTGTATACCACACAAGTCGACCCATGTTGGAAGGAATTTCTGCGTGGAATATACTCAGAGTGGGTACTAAAGAATGTCAATTACCAACTGAAATATAATTTTAATAAAGAGGACATCGCTTATATCATTACGACCATGGCAATCTCTTTCATTGAAGTCTGGATTCGTAAAGATAATCCAATCCCACCTGAAGAGTATAGAGAGACTTTCATTCAATTGTCTAAGACTTCTCTCTGTGACTATATTGTGTCCTAAAAAAAGAATCTTGAGTTGCACTCAAGATTCTTTTTATTGTCCCCCTTTAAAGGCATCGACCATTACCTGAAATTCTTCATTGGAAAGCGTGATTCCTTTGCCCATTTTAGTATGGTCAGGACTCCAAGAACGAATATCAAACTTTGCTGGTGCTCCATTAAAGCTGACTCTATTTAGTTCTTTTGTCCATCCTTTGTCATTTTCAGACAAGGTGAGCAAGTGTTCTTCAATCTCAAATGTAAATTCTGCCATTTTAACTCCTTTATGTGATATGCTTTCTATAGTCTATTCGTAAAAATCTTGTGGTTTTTAGGAAAATTTTATATAATGTGGATATATAAGAAGGGAGGATTCTATGAGACAGACATTCAAACTAGTTCTAGATAAACTACATGGTTTTCTCAATGGGAATGATGATCATCCTCAAATCGAGGACAACTCCCTCACTGCTATGATTGAACAAGCCATCCGTAAAAAGACGGCTGTTCATGTCATACTTGCTGAGACAAGTTTTACGGGTGATATTGTCAAACACGATGCTAATCGCCAACAAATTATCGTCAAAAATTTTTCAAAAAACGTGACCCGAATCATTCGTATCAGTGACATTAAGCGACTTCGTTTCGTTCCCTCAACTGTACAAAAAGCTCAGAAAAGTCTATTTAAGAAAGAGTGAGATGTTCTTTGCATCCCACTCTTTTTCTTAACGGATTTGTTCAAAATGAAGGTGAACTGCGATATGGTCGCCATAACCACTTCTCTCCAAATCGCGTTGCAAGCGATAAGAGATATAGTGTTCTGCAATGGTAATGTAGCCAGCTCCAAGTAAGCGGTGCTCGACCATTGATTGGATCATGCTGATAGTCGCACGTTCCACTTTTGCTTCTTCCAAGTCCAAAACGACTTTTTTAGTAACTTGCGCTAGGTTTTGACGCAGGTCATCGGTCAAAACATAAACTGTTTGAGCTGCCTTTAGGACAGCTTGGTAAATTTTATCTGGATCAAATTCAGCAATTTCTCCATTACGTTTGATTACTTGCATAAGGTTCTCCTTTATTCTTTGTTTTCTTTGATTTCAGCCAGCATCTTTTCTTCTTCGGCTGTCAGTTGATAGTTTTCTAGCAGGTCAGGTCTGCGCTCGTAGGTTTTCTTTAGACTCTCATAGAGCCGCCACTGGCGAATCTTTTCATGGTGCCCACTCATGAGCACATCTGGCACGACCATGCCTCTATAGTCATAAGGGCGAGTGTACTGAGGATATTCAAGAAGTCCCGAAGAGAAGCTATCATCTTGGTGGCTAGACTCCTTACCAATCACTTCTGGTATCAAGCGCACGGTCGCATCAATCATGGTCATGGCCGCCAATTCTCCTCCAGTCAAAACATAGTCTCCTAGGGAAATTTCATCGGTTACCAAGGTCTTGATACGCTCGTCATACCCTTCATAGTGACCACAGATAAAGATTAGTTCCTCTTCCTGAGCCAAATCCTCAGCGTAAGCTTGATCGAACTGTTTTCCAGCAGGATCAAGAAGAATGACACGGGGATTTTTCTTTTCAATGGCATCAAAGGCATCGAAAATAGGTTGGGCACGGAGCAACATTCCTTGACCGCCTCCGTAGGGCTCATCGTCAACATGACGGGCGTTTTCAGCGTATTCTCTGAAATTATGATACTGGATATTCAAGAGCCCTTTTTCTCGAGCCTTCCCAACAATCGAGTGTTCCAGCGGAGAAAACATCTCTGGAAAGAGGGTTAAAATATCAATCTTCATCGTCTAACCCTTCTAAGATTTCCACTTCAACCCGCTTGTTTGGAATATCAACATTGAGAACTACTGGCGGAATGTAAGGTAAAAGCAAATCACGCTTACCTTTTCGTTTGACCACCCAGACATCGTTGGCACCTGGTTGTAGGATTTCCTTGATAGTTCCTATCAAGTTATCTCCCTCGTAAACATCCAAACCGATAATCTCGTGATAGTAGAATTCTCCATCATCTAAATCGTTCAAATCTTCCTCAGCGACCTTGAGACTATAACCCTTGTACTTTTCAATCGCATTGATATGATACATGTCTTTGAATTTGATAATGTCAAAGTTCTTATGCTTGCGGTGACTTGCAATGGTCACTGTTTGAACAAACTGATCTTTTTCATCAAATAAAGCCAGCTCTGCCCCTTTTTTAAAGCGTTCTTCAGCAAAATCCGTCACAGACAAGACTCGCATCTCACCCTGTAGACCCTGCGTATTGACGATTTTTCCAACATTAAAGTAGTTCATCTTGTCTCCTGTACTCTCCTTCTTTCCATCTTATTCTGACAATTCTCGAATAATATTCGCAATTTTTTCTGATTCTGACCATTGTAAATAATGGTGATTCCCTCCTAAAATGAGCTTAGTATTGGAAGTCCAATACTCTGATTCTCTGTACTCTTTTTCTCTATAAGCCTGACAAAAAATAAAAACGGGAATATGAGCTTCTATAGATACATTCTCAAAATCTTTCTCAGTAATCTCACAATATATATGAAATTCTGGAACTTGTCTTTCCAACTCTGAATCTTTTTCTTGCACTAAATCCCAGATTTCTTCATTAGTTTCAGAGCTAAATGCTGCTTGAGTTATGTTCTTAAAATAGACTTCGGGGCCACACTCTTCAATCAGTCTCATTTGCTCTTCCATTTCTGGATAAGGATTTTCTGAAAAATCAGAAAACATTACTTTTTTAGTTGTTGGTTCAATTGCTACTAAAGCCTGACACTTAATTGATTTGTTCATCAATTTGCAAGCTAAAATTCCACTCAAACTATGTGCACAAAGTATATATTCATAAATCGCCAATTCTTCAAGTACTTCATAAACCGCGTCTACAAGATTGTCCAGATTTTTTCCAGATTGGTCATGAATCGGACTCCTACCTGTGTTTGGAAAATCAATTGTCAAATAACCAATTGTGGGAGGAAGTTTTTCAAGTATAAGTGAAAAATTTTCATAACTTGGTAGCAAACCTGCGCCATTTAAACAAACAAGCACTTTCTTTTGCTTTTTATAAGTAACAGAGAGGCTGCCAATTTTTGTAGTTACTTCAAATCGTTTCATAAAGAAATCCACTCATTCTATAACAATGATTTATTAAAAACCCTTATCCTTTATTTTATCACGTTCTAGGGATTTTCACAAGTTGAAGAAAAAAGACACTATAGATATTTTCCCTCCAGAAATTCTTCCAAATCTCGTTCATGCTGGTACTTAATGGCAGCCTTCTTATCTTTGTCAAAGATGCTTTTGGTTAGGTCAATATCGTTGATGGCCGCAATTGCGACAGTGTAGTGAATAATATCTGCCAGTTCTTTGGCTAGTTCCTCATTTGAGTCCTGGACACCCTCTTTTCGACCAGAGCGCCCATTCAAGACCTCTGCTACCTCTCCGACTTCCTCCACTAGCTTGATAAAGAGGCCTTCCTCGGTTCGAGATTGCTGGTAATGTTCGAGTAAGTAAGCTTGTAATTGTCTAAACGTTAAATCCTTCATCTTCTCCTCCACAAAAAAACGAGACATCTGTCCCGCTTTTTTTATTTTTCATCGATAACGATTCTTACTTTTTTGTCTTCAGTTGGGACAGAGTAGACAATCGTTCTTATCGCTGAGATAGTGCGACCCTTACGACCGATAACACGACCGACATCGCTTTGGTCAAGATCCAAGTGATACTCCAAAAATTCTGGTGTGTCTTCGATCTTGATAGTTAAGGCATCAGGTTGTGAAATCAAAGGTTTCACAATCGCAATAATGAGATTTTCAATCGTATCCATCTGTCAACCTACTTTAAACTTATTTTGAGAATTTAGAATCGTGGAATTTTTTCAATACGCCTTCTTTTGAAAGGATGTTGCGAACTGTATCTGAAGGTTGAGCTCCATCAGCCAACCATGCAAGAACGCGGTCTTCTTTCAAAGTCACTTGGTTTTCAGCAACAAGTGGGTTGTAAGTTCCAACTGTTTCGATGAAACGTCCGTCACGTGGTGAACGTGAGTCTGCTACGTTGATACGGTAGAAAGGTTTTTTCTTAGAACCCATACGAGTCAAACGGATTTTAACTGCCATTTTTTAATGTCTCTTTTCTTATTTTTTATTTCGGTGAAATAGCTGAGCTATTTAGCACATGTTCCATTATAGCAGATTTTCGACAGGTGTCAAGAAAAAAACTTGACAGAGTTTTAATTTTTTTACTACTAGAAATTTTTAGTAAAATCATTAACATTTGAAATCACCTCTCTTTTAGGGTACAATGGTAGAAATGAATTTTTGAGAGGAAAACAATGAAAAAACTAGCAACCCTTCTTTTACTATCAACTGTTGCCCTTGCTGGATGTACTAGTATCCAACGTGGTCTCCGTGGTGATGACTATGTTGACTCGAGTATCTCAGCTGAAGAAAGCTCAAAAGCAGCTGCTCAAGCTGCCAAAGATTTGAATGACGCTTTGACCAATGAAAATGCCAACTTCCCTCAACTTTCTAAAGAGGTTGCCGAAGATGAAGCTGAAGTCAGTTTACACACAAATCAAGGCGATATACGAATCAAACTCTTTCCAAAACTAGCACCTCTTGCGGTTGAAAACTTCCTTACTCACGCTAAGGAAGGCTACTATAACGGCATCACCTTCCACCGTGTCATCGATGGCTTTATGGTCCAAACTGGAGATCCTAAGGGAGATGGTACAGGTGGACAATCTATCTGGCATGATAAGGATAAAACAAAGGACAAGGGAACTGGTTTCAAAAATGAAATCTCTCCTTACCTATACAATATCCGAGGAGCCCTTGCTATGGCTAACACTGGACAACCAAACACCAACGGTAGCCAGTTCTTCATCAACCAAAACTCAACAGATATTTCAGCTAAACTCCCTACAAGCAAGTATCCAAAGAAAATCATCGAAGCCTATAAAGAAGGTGGAAATCCAAGTCTAGACGGCAAACACCCTGTCTTTGGTCAAGTCATCGATGGCATGGACGTTGTTGACAAGATTGCCAAAGCTGAAAAAGATGAGAAAGACAAACCAACTACCGCTATCACCATTGACAGTATCGAAGTAGTCAAGGACTACGACTTCAGCAAAAAATAAGCCATCAACAGATAAGGAGACGATGAAATGATTTTATTTTGGGGTTCTAAAGGTTATCAGAAAGATTTGGGACATACGCAAACTGCGATCGAATGTGGTCACTGTAACAATGTTGACACTTGGGAGATTGTAGAAACTGGACGCAAGTTCACCCTCTACTGGATTCCACTTTTCCCTTATGGTAAAAGCTACTTCGTTTCTTGTCCGATTTGCCACTATGGTAAAGAAATTGAGAAATCTGAAGTTGAAAGCTTTTTAAATTACTAGTCAAAAAAGCCAAGTCATTTCGACTTGGCCTTTTTAGTGCTTTTAAGTTAGCTTGTTAAAGTCCCAGATTTGGTCCATCCAGCCTTCATAAAAGTCTGGTTCGTGGCAAACCATAAGGATAGAACCCTTGTATTCTTTGAGAGCGCGTTTGAGTTCTTCCTTGGCATCCACATCCAAGTGGTTGGTCGGCTCGTCCAGCACTAAGACGTTGTTTTCACGGTTCATCAAGAGACAGAAACGCACCTTGGCTTGTTCACCACCTGATAAGACCTGAATCTGGCTTTCGATATGCTTAGTTGTCAAACCACAACGAGCAAGGGCTGCACGAACTTCTGCTTGGTTGAGGGCAGGAAAGGCATTCCAGACGGCTTCAAGAGGGGTTTGACGATTGCCACCTTCTACTTCTTGCTCAAAGTAGCCAAGTTCTAGGTAGTCGCCACGTTCGACTTCTCCAGCGATTGGCGGAATAATGCCCAAGAGAGACTTCAAGAGGGTTGTTTTCCCAATACCATTGGCCCCAATAATTGCAACCTTTTGATTGCGTTCAAAGGTTAGGTTTAAGGGTTTAGTAAGTGGACGGTCATAACCAATCTGCAAGTCCTTGGCTTGGAAGATAAAGCGCCCAGGTGTACGAGCTGGTTTGAAATCAAAGGATGGCTTTGGTTTCTCACTTTGAAGTTCGATGATGTCCATCTTGTCGAGTTTCTTTTGACGGGACATGGCCATGTTTCGTGTTGCAACACGGGCTTTATTGCGGGCTACGAAATCCTTGAGGTCCGCTATCTCTTTCTGTTGACGCTCATAGGCTGCTTCCAGTTGAGATTTCTTCATAGCATAAACTTCTTGGAACTGGTAGTAGTCACCAGAGTAACGCGTCAACTGTTGATTTTCAACATGATAGACGATATTGATTACGTCGTTGAGGAAAGGAATATCGTGCGAAATAAGGACAAAGGCATTCTCATAGTTTTGGAGATAACGCTTGATCCAGTCAATGTGTTCAGCATCCAAGTAGTTGGTTGGCTCGTCAAGCAACAAGATATCTGGTTTTTCAAGGAGAAGTTTAGCCAGAAGCACCTTGGTTCTTTGTCCACCTGATAAGGCTGTTACATCTGTATCCATACCATAGTCCATGACACCGAGGGCACGCGCTACTTCATCAATCTTGGCATCTAAAGTATAAAAATCACGACTCTCCAAACGGTCTTGGAGTTCTCCAACTTCTTCCATCAGCGTATCGATATCTGCTCCTTCTTCTGCCATTTCCATGTAGAGGTCATTGATACGTGCTTCTGCTTTGAAAAGCTCATCAAAGGCAGTACGGAGTACATCACGCACAGTTTGACCTTCCTTTAGCACAGCATGCTGGTCCAAGTAGCCAGCAGTCACATACTTAGACCACTCCACCTTTCCTTCGTCTGGTAACATCTTACCAGTCACAATGCTCATAAAGGTTGATTTCCCCTCACCATTGGCACCGACTAAACCGATATGTTCTCCCTTGAGGAGACGGAAAGACACATCTTCAAAAATTGCACGGTCACCAAAACCATGACTCAAATTTTTAACTTCTAAAATACTCATTCTAATTCCTTATCTTGTTTTTATGCAGTCCTTTATAGAGGACCCAAGCCAAATAGCCTCCTAGGGTATTGGTCCACAAATCGTCAATCTCAAAGACGCGATTAAAGTCGAAGAAAAAATCTAAGACCAGCTGCGTACATTCAATTCCTAAGCTCAGAAGAAAACTGAGAAATACGATTTTTTTCGTTTTTCGTAAGTTTGGACAGAGGTAGAGCAGTTGAAAGACCAGAGGGATGAGCAAGAAGACATTTAAAATGTTCTGCAAAAAGATCCAAATAACTTGTCCCAAACTGGTCACTTCACCTAGATTCCACAGGGAGTTTAAGGGAGTTAAAAGAAAAACCAGGCGTCCAAAAGTTTGAATACCTGGAGTTTCCACTCCTGTAGGAAGTTGAGGCTGGGGAGTAAAACAAAAACAGACAATGCATAGACTATAAACAGCCACTCCCAATCTTAAGATTAATTCTCTTTTTCTAGTCATTTTATGGATTTACCGCTGCGACTGCCTTCTGGCGGTCACGTTTCATTGTATTGGAGCGCAATTGTCCACAAGCTGCATCAATATCAGTACCATGTTCTTGACGAACAACACAGTTGACCCCTTTTTTCTTGAGGGTATCGTAGAAGGCCATCACGCGCTCTTTAGGACTACGGCTATATTGGTCATGTTCACTAACTGGATTATAAGGAATCAAGTTGACATAAGACAATTTCTTGATGTTCTTGAGCAACTCCGCCAGTTCCAAGGCTTGTTCAACACCGTCGTTGACTTCATTGAGCATGATGTATTCAAAGGTCACACGTCGATTAGTTGTTTCGATATAGTACTCAATAGCTGCAAAAAGCTTTTCTATCGGAAAGGCACGGTTAATCTTCATGATGCTTGAGCGCAATTCATTATTGGGTGCGTGAAGGGAAACAGCGAGATTGACCTGTACGCCTTCATTAGCAAAGTCACGAATTTTATGAGCCAAACCTGAAGTTGAAACTGTGATGTGACGAGCACCGATAGCCATCCCCTTGTCATCATTGATGGTACGGACAAAATTCAAAACATTGTTGTAGTTATCAAATGGTTCACCAATTCCCATGACAACGATATGGCTGACACGTTCGTCCTGCCCACGCTCATCAAAGTATTTCTGAACCAACATGATCTGCGCTACGATTTCACCGTTATTAAGGTCACGTTGCTTCTTAATCAAGCCTGATGCACAGAAAGTACAACCAATGTTACATCCCACCTGTGTGGTCACACAGACTGATAAACCATAGTGTTGACGCATCAGCACTGTTTCAATCAACATACCATCTGGCAACTCGAAAAGATACTTAACAGTACCGTCAGCCGACTCTTGTACAATACGTTGTTTCAAAGGATTGACCACAAACTGGTCATTGAGCTTAGCAATCAAATCCTTGGAAAGGTTGGTCATTTCTTCAAAGGACTGGACACGTTTACGGTAGAGCCATTCCCAGATTTGATCTGCTCGGAATTTTTTTTCTCCTTGTTCTAATACCCATTCTTGCATGGCTTGACGTGTTAAACTATAAATAGACGGTTTCATCTCTTCTCCTTATTCTCTATCTATTTCTGACGAATGACAAAATGGCGCTGTCCCTTGTCCTCTTTCTGAGACTTTTGATCCTTATGACGACGTCTATTTCTCTTATCCGCATTTGGTTTTCTCTTGTTTTGCGAAGGTTTCTTGCCTCTTCTAGGAAGGTTTTCCTCTTCTTTTTTACGCATTTTCTTGTCAAATGACGCACGCTTAGGCGCTTGGTTTTCTAGGACAAAATAAGCACAACCATAACTACAATACTCTAAAAGATAATCCTGTAAGCGACTGATTTTTTCAATTTTTTCCTCTGTTCGATCGTCTTTGTAAAAACCGCGTAGGCGAAGCTGTTCATTGCTCCAGTCCCCCACGACATAATCAAACTTGGTCAACACTTCTGAGAAGCGTTGATTAAAGACTGTCACATCGAAAGCATCCTTGATATTTTCAACCAAGGTAAAAGCGATTCCTTCAGTCTCAATCTTATCCCCATTCATATGAAATTCTGGGCCAGGAAACTTGTTATAGTTGTATAATTCAGGTGCAATTTCTTTACGCATAGTCTTCCTTTTCCATGATTACTTAACACTCTATTTTACCATATTTTCTACAAGTTGGCACGAATATCCTGAAAATGAAAAAAGTCTGACGATTCTGTCAGACTTCTGCTTTATAACCTTAAAAAGAGAAGAACAATTCTTCCCTCCATATTTTATTATTTAGCTGCTGCGTAAAGCTCGTCTACCTTGTTCCAGTTAATGACTGAGAAGAAAGCTTTGATGTAGTCAGGACGCACGTTGCGGTATTTCACGTAGTAAGCATGTTCCCAAACATCCAAGCCCAAAATTGGTTTTTTACCTTCTGAGATTGGTGTGTCTTGGTTTGCTGTTGAAGTCACTTCAAGCTTCCCTTCTTTGTTGACAACCAACCATGCCCAGCCAGAACCAAAGCGAGTTGTAGCTGCTGCTGTAAAGGCTGCTTGGAACTCTTCAAATGAACCAAATGTTGCATCGATTGCTGCTGCAAGTTCTGCTGATGGAGCTGTTTTCTCAGGAGTCATCAATTCCCAGAAAAGAGCGTGGTTCAAGTGTCCACCACCATTGTTGATAAGCGCTTGGCGGATATCAGCTGGGATAGAATCTACATCAGCAAGCAAGGCTTCAAGGTCTTCACCGATTTCAGGGTGTTTTTCAAGAGCAGCATTTGCATTGTTGACATAAGTTTGATGGTGTTTGTCATGGTGCAAGTGCATTGTTTCAGCATCGATGTATGGTTCCAAAGCGTCATACGCGTATGGAAGGTCTGGTAAGATAATAGCCATCTGTAATACCTCTTTTTCTTTCTATATGAAAATGATAACGCAATCATTCTCTTTTTTCAAGTTTTTTGCTCAATTTGCTTCTGCCGCGATCTGCAAAAGCGCCTTTTCAAACAGGTAGCCTTTTTCATAGACACCTGTCTTAATCTGGTAGTCTGTTTCAATCAAATAAGAAATCGCTCGCTTGAGAAAGGCAATGGAAATCCCTCTCGAATCTCTCAGTGCAAACTTGATTTGATAAGGATTAGGATTACGCCCCAAGTAAGTTCCCAGACTGCTTGCGATCTGCGATTCCGTCTGACCAGTCTCTGATAAAATCTTCACTTGGGTAAAGGTACGAAACTGTCCTAACATGACAGCTATGAGCTTGATCTCATCCTCCCCTTGCAAGGTCAAGTCTCTAACTAGGTCACGGGCCAGGTCAATCTTCTTAGCTAAAATAAGCTGAGTCAAATCAAAAATATTGTCCTGGAGAGTCTTTGGAATAGCCTCGACAATGTCCTTCTCCTCTATCACACCGTCTGACTTATAAGACTGTAAAAAAAGGAGGTTTTTCTGGATTTCACTAAATTGAAAACCAGATTTGAGAAGTAGATTTTCAAAAGATTTTTCCGCAAACTGCAGACCTTGTCTCTGGCTCCATTTTTGGAAATACTGGCGGAGTTCTTGTTCTCTGGCTTCTACTGCATCAAAGACAGTCGCATCACGTTTGAGAAGTTTAACCAACCGTCTCTTGCTATCCAGCTTTCCTTCTGCAAAAATTAAGAGTTTAGTCGTTGGTGAAGGATTGTCAAGATATTCCTCAAATGACTTGAGTTCATCATCTGTTAAAAAACGTTTCTTGGCTGTTGTAATATCGACAAAATGATCAAGTATCACGATTTTCTCATCCGCAAAGAAAGGGAGACTGACCAGCTCCAGTTCCACATCCTTATAGGCTACTTCTTTCATGTCAAAGTAGGCAAAATTGAGGTCGGCTGGATCATAGCCAATCTGCTTCAATACTTGACTCTTCATAACTTCAAACTGGCCCTGGTCTGTCCCTGTAAATAGATTCAAGCTAGATAAGTTTGATAAAGACAAGTTTTGACTCTCTTCTATGGCTAGCATCTTCTCTCCTTTCTTCTTGTTTTTCTATTTTGTTTAGTCAATATAGCGCAATTTCCCACGGAAATCTTCTAGGCTCTCGTACCCTTTTTCCGTCATGATTGCTTTTAGTTCATTGGTAATGCGCTCAAAAGCACCAACGCCTTCCTTATGAAGGGTGGTTCCCACCTGTACCATACTAGCACCACAAAGGATATGTTCAAAGGCATCACGACCTGACAATACGCCACCCGTTCCGATGATTTGGATTTGAGGATTGAGACGTTGGTAGAAGGCATGTACATTCGCTAGAGCTGTTGGTTTGATATACTCTCCACCAATGCCACCGAAACCGTTTTTGGGACGAATCACGACAGACTCATCTTCAATATAGAGACCATTTCCGATAGAATTAACACAGTTAACAAACTTGAGTGGATATTTGTTGAAAATAGCAGCCGCTTGATCAAAGTGAACAATATCAAAATAAGGTGGCAATTTGATTCCAAGAGGTTTGGTAAAGTAGGCAAATACTTCTGCCAAGATACAATCTGTTGTCTCAAAATCATAAGCAATCTGAGGTTTTCCTGGAACATTTGGACAAGAGAGATTAAGCTCTGTCAGTCCTTTGAATTCACTCTCTTGAACTTTTTTCAAGATGGTATGTGTTTCTTCTGGAGACATGCCGACCAGAGATAGGAAGAAAGTATGGTTTGGCTCTTTTTCCTGCAAGTCCAAAAGATAGTCCAGATAGTAGTCTAAGCCATTATTTGGCAAGCCCATGGAGTTGATAGAACCAAGTGGAACATCCTGGTAACGTGGTTCAGGATTTCCCTGACGGAAGTCCAAGGTCGCAGTCTTCGTAACAAAAGTACCTGCCGCTGAGTTTTTGACCCCTTCAAGCTCTCCTATCGTCATACAAGCCACACCCGCTGCATTCATCAAGCAATTGTCAAACTCAAATCCAGCTATTTGTGTTTTCGTTGATACCATGATTCTAATCCTCCTGATTCCTTTTATTTCTAATATTATACCATACTTTAAGATTTTCTCTTTGAGAAACTAATTTCTATATAAAACGTTCGGTTTTGTAAATTGAAAGAATTTTTAGAAAATTTCTGTTTTTTTCTTTACACTCAAAAAAAATTCTGCTATAATGGCTCATGTAATAAAATATAACAACAAAAAGGAGAACGATATGACATCTGCTAAAGAATATATCCAAAGCGTGTTTGAAACTGTAACAGCTCGTAACGGGCATGAGGCTGAATTTCTCCAGGCGGTTGAAGAATTCTTCAGCACTTTGGAACCTGTATTTGAAAAACATCCTGAGTATATCGAAGAAAACATCTTGGCACGCATCACTGAGCCTGAGCGCGTGATTTCTTTCCGTGTTCCTTGGGTTGACCGTGAAGGTAAAGTACAAGTCAACCGTGGTTACCGTGTTCAATTCAACTCAGCTGTTGGACCATATAAAGGCGGACTTCGTTTCCACCCAACTGTAAACCAAGGGATTTTGAAATTCCTCGGATTCGAACAAATCTTTAAAAATGTCTTGACTGGACTTCCTATCGGTGGAGGTAAAGGGGGATCAGACTTCGATCCTAAAGGCAAAACTGATGCTGAAGTGATGCGCTTCTGCCAAAGCTTCATGACTGAATTGCAAAAATACATCGGACCATCACTTGACGTTCCAGCTGGTGATATTGGTGTTGGTGGACGTGAAATTGGTTACCTTTACGGACAATACAAACGTCTTAACCAATTTGATGCGGGTGTCTTGACTGGTAAACCTCTTGGATTTGGTGGTAGTTTGATTCGTCCAGAAGCAACTGGTTATGGTTTGGTTTACTACACTGAAGAAATGCTCAAAGCTAATGGTAACAGTTTTGCTGGTAAGAAAGTGGTCATTTCAGGTTCTGGTAACGTAGCTCAATACGCTCTTCAAAAAGCAACTGAACTTGGCGCTACTGTCATCTCTGTATCTGACTCAAACGGTTATGTCATCGATGAAAACGGTATTGATTTCGACCTTTTGGTTGATGTTAAAGAAAAACGCCGTGCTCGTTTGACTGAGTATGCAGCTGAGAAAGCAACTGCTACTTACCATGAAGGTTCTGTCTGGACTTACGCTGGGAACTACGACATCGCTCTCCCATGTGCCACTCAAAACGAAATCAATGGTGACGCAGCTAAACGCTTAGTTGCTCAAGGTATTATCTGTGTATCTGAAGGTGCCAACATGCCTAGTGACCTTGATGCGATTAAAGTCTACAAAGAAAACGGAATCCTTTACGGACCTGCCAAAGCTGCCAACGCTGGTGGTGTAGCTGTATCTGCGCTTGAAATGAGCCAAAACAGTCTTCGACTCTCATGGACCCGTGAAGAAGTTGATGGACGTCTCAAAGACATCATGACCAACATCTTTAACACAGCTAAAATAACTGCTGAAACATACGGACTTGGTACTGACTACCTTGCAGGAGCAAATATCGCTGCCTTCGAAAACGTGGCAAACGCTATGATTGCACAAGGTATTGTTTAATTAGTCGATACATCCTATCGGAGGACAAATGATGAACTTACGGTCAATGGAAGTGAGAGACAATCCAGCTGTAGCACAACTCATTAGAGCTAGCCTAGAAGAATTCGGGCTTGACAAACCAGGAACTGTCTACTTTGATTCTCATCTAGATCATTTGGCCGACTATTATCAACAGCAAGAGAGAGCAGCTTACTTTGTCCTGGAAGACGAAGGGCAGCTGGTTGGCTGTGGTGGCTTTGCACCTGTGTCTGATAAGATTGCTGAATTACAAAAACTGTATGTCACTAAAAACAGTCGTGGAAAAGGTTATTCCAGCAGCTTGATAAAGCGGATATTCCAGGAAGCCCGCCTAGCAGGTTATGAACAACTTTATCTAGAAACCTCTACTGAACTGGCTACGGCTGTGGCAATCTATCAGCATTATGGTTTTACAGCATTGCAACAACCACTTTCTAACGCCGCCGGCCACCCAGCTATGAATATCTGGATGATAAAATCTCTCTCATCAGATGAATAGATGGCAGTATACTCTGGCCGTCTCAAAGATATCATGACCAATATCTTTAATACAGTTAAAACAACTGCTGAAACATACGGGCTTGGTACTGACTACCTGGCTGGTGCTAACATCGCTGCCTTCAAAAACGTAGCCAATGCTATGATTGCCCAAGGTATTGTTTCAGCACTATCACACTAGAATAAATCCGACTGCTTATAAAAGCAGCCGGATTTTTATATATCTAATTTTTCAAAAAATTTGCCTGTTAACTGCTTTTCTTTTATCTTCTCAAGCAGCTCATTTTCCAGAAAAGGACTTAGTTCGTCAAAATCTTGACAAACCTTAAAAACAGTCTCTCTGTCCAACTGACCATAAACTAATTCGTAATAGTCCTTATTATGCTGCCAGTTCTGGTCATAGTTGACATCTGTCCGTTGATAGTAAACGATGTTTTGCTTCGGAGTCAGGTAAATCTTCTGTGTTAGAATGCTTTTCTGATCTTTGGATAACTTGCTACGGCTAAAAATTTTAACACCTTGAAAAATCTTGCGCTCATGAATCCCTTGATCTGTCACCTTCAATTCAATTTTTTTATAGTGCATACTATCACCTCCTGAAATCACCTACATTATATCAGATTCTAGCAGATTATCAAGCAAAAATGTGTCATTTCCAAAAGTCTTTCGTCGCCTCTAAAATCTCTTCTGTTGATGTTACTGTGGCCTCAATAATGCTCTTGCCTGTCCTTTTTAGATAAGCTTGTATCAGATGATAGCCATAAGCATAGCCCGCAGCATAAGGCATACCAACTGGTATCTGACCTTGAAGCTCTGCAATTTCATCACCGTAGAGATAAGGAGCCATTTCCGCCATCCCTGTTAGCTGAAGCTGACTTGAGATGATGGGCTTAATCTCCTCTAATTGCTCTGAACTGGTTGAAGTAACCCAGGGTCCAATGAGCTCCTTGCCATAGAGCTCAGCAGCAAAAGACTCTGCCAATCCTTCACTGACTACCCAGTCTGCTAGTGTCGTCTGCTGGTTCCATTTGATAAATTGGAAGCGGACATTGTGGTTGCACTCGTGAGCCAATGCCGCTTGAATACGTGGCAAAGTATAGTCATTAGGCAGTATGCTTAACATGAGATAACCTGGGATTCCACCATCTCCGCTGTAACCTTTATTGAGCTGTAGCATAGGTTTTTCTGGATTGCCCAATAAAATAGTAAAATGGTAATCCTCAACCTCTAAATCATAGCCAGCCTGTTCAAAAAGGCCAATACTTCTTTTAATGGTATCCTGGCAGTCTTGCCAGAGTTGATCAGAGCTCAGGGCATCAATAGCCGGTCTATCCTTTCCCGAGAGAGTTGCGGGCAACAGATTCATAAAGCCAAGTAGGAATAGAGCATCAAATCCTCCAGGGTACTTTGCTTTTAAAGGAATGTGTTGAGTTTGGTATTTGGTTGCAAAAGGTTCTAATATTTTAGCTCGAAAGAGATCTTCTCTCTTTTCTAAAGGAAGCTCGAGCATCTCCTGATAAACTTTATCTGAACGAATCGTATTGATTTGCATAATAATCTCCTTTCTTATCTACTATTAGTATAATCCCTTCCCTAAGGTCAGGGTCAAGAAAAAAATTGAATTTCTATCAAGATTCTAGTAATTGTTAGTAAAAAAACTAGAACTTTCGTATCAGACTATAATTTCAAGTAGGTTTACCCATTTTAAATCGTAACAGAAAAAACCGCTACTCCTGAGAATAGCGGTTTTATATGTTTTTTAAGCTACTAATGTAGTTGCTCTATTATTTAAGAGTAATATAAGCGTAAAACTCATAAAGCTTGCTATTAAGCGTTTTTCTTCTCTACATTTTCCCGTGGGGGTGTTTGCGGGGGTGTCAAATTTAACCCCTCCTTTTGCAATAAATCAGTTATCTCATTTCCTATTGTTTGCTTGTTAGCATTGTAAAAATGAGAATAAGTATTTAGAGTAGTTGCCTTGTCCACTCGTCCAGAGCGTTGAGAAACGGACAGGACATCTTTTTTTAGGACATTTATCATAAAGGAATCATGGCTATGCCTTAATCCTTTACCAGTAATTTCAGGAATTCCTGCCAATTTAGCATGCCGTTTTAACATTCTAGTAAGAGTAGATTTTACCATAGGTTCGCCAAATTTTGACAGAATAAAATCATCATCAGAATTTGAAATTTGAACTTCTCGCCAGCGTTCAAGAACTTTAACAGTTTCATCATCTAAATCAACTAACCTAACCCCTGCTTCAGTCTTTGTCTGCTCCTTACGTTTATAAATCCCACCTTTTAGAGCTTCTATAGTCGCATGAACAAAGAGTTTTTTATTTTCCTTATCATAATCAGACCACAAAAGAGCAAACCCCTCACTCACTCGCACGCCAGTCATATAATATAACCAAGTCGTCGTGTAACGATGTAAATCCTCGTAATTAGTCAAATCAAAGGTAGCTAGAACTTTTTTGAAGTCTTCAAAAGTCCAAAACTTTGTGTCCGGTCGTTTTCCTTTCGGATTATCCAAAGCCTTACATGGAAAGTTTTTAATATATTCCATACGCTCCGCATATCCGAGACACTGCTTAAACCTTATCCATACACATTTTGCATAATTTGGAGAATAATCTGCAATCAATTTCAAGCGAAACTTTTCACAGTCACGTGGTCTAATATCACGCAGTTTTATCTTTCCAAAAACTTCTATAAAAAGCTGAAAATGAGTAATGGCTGTTCGATATGTAGAATCTTGAACAGTCTGCTTGTAATACGGAAGAAAAATATCTTCCATATATTGAGCAAAGGTCAAATTATAATCCGAATAATCGAATTTGTCATAGAACTCCACTCTTACTCTACATAGCTCGTCATAGGCTTCTTTCTCACTTCGAAAAGGCTTACCCCACATATTACGATACCGCTTGAATCGTTGCCTTTTTCCAGTCGCAGTAGCCTTAAATTCAGTTTGACAGTAAATCCGACCCTTACTATCTCTAAATACACCTTTATATTTTTTAGACATGTTTTCAATTCCTCCTTAAAGTGAAATTTGAAAACCTAGTAGTTCCTCTACAATACTGGTAGGAGCTAAGTCTAATCGCCTATTGTCAAAAGGTGATTTACTTAAGTGTACCACATTATTTGAAGAATTTCTAGCTTCTTCAAATCTTTTGACTGCAATTAACTTTCCTTCTTTGATAATCTGTTTTGAAGCTGATTTTGAAAAGCCCAGCTCAATTAATTGTTTATGATTAACTGTCCTTGTCATATTTACCTCTTTTCTATATAATAAAGATATCAGGAGATGTCCTTATTCTTCTGTATTTACCTTCACCCCTTTATCGCTCGCCAAAGTGTTTGAAAGGGTGGAGGTTTTATTTTTACTCCTGTTTTGTGGTCTGTGTCGTCTTGAATCTAAGAATCTTGTAAAAAAATATGTTCTTTCGATAATCAGTCCCAAAAGCGATGTGTTATTATGTCTAGCAAAGTGAACTAAGTCTTCGAACTCAGTAAAATTATTATTAGTGATGACATCGATAACAGTTTCTAAGAATAAATTTGAATTTTGCTCTATTAAAAACTTATCAAGTTCGAATCCACACCCTGCTTCAACATCCTCTATATTATATAAAGTTTTTTCAGGGTTCTCAGCATGTATGAAATAATCGTACATACCTTTTGGTGATATGACAGGTTCCACATGACTAGGACCGTTTAGTTTATCTTTGATAAGCTCTGACACCTGAGAGAAGCTTTTGAGAGAATCAAAGTAGAATGCCCCATGCTTATGTGCTTTCTTAAATTCTCCAGTTTTTTTGTTTACATCCTTATCATGCCACGGTGACAGGACAAATGGAACGTGAATTTCTTCGAGAATTTCTAAATAATTTTCTGGTGCACTTTCTTTATATATTAGAAAAGCCCATTTATTGGAGCGTTTATCTTTTATCATTTTATCTTCTTTCTATGATTATTGATTATTGATTATTGATTATTGATTATTGATTTATTGGGGGTCGTAGTAACCCCAATAAATCTTCTCTTGGGGCTTTGCCAAATTCCAGCCTCTCCTGCCCGATGAAACCTCATCGAACCGAGAACGCTTGCCAATCCAACAAGGGCCGGGGTAGTATTTTTGGCGCTTCACTTCCTGCCGTTGGCATCGTTGCGCTTAAAAAATCTCCACCCCTCAAGCCCTTGCAAATAGGCATTTCCCTGCTAATGAGGTCGTACCGACACTATACCGATGATGAAACTTCAAAATAAGCTTACTGTCGTACCTAACAAGTGTAGCAGAAAAAGCGCTAGCTATATCTTGAAAATAGCTCCTGCATCCGTTGATTTAACCGTTCCTCGTCCCTTACTTGAATCGTACGAAACATCTTGACAGATTCTCCCTCTAGCTGAAAATATCCATATCCTCTAGGTTTTACTACAACTTCATCTTTTTCCATATCAGGAAAAAGGAGTTGTCTGTTGTTTGTTGCTAACAGAAAGCTAGTTGATAAGGATATGACACAATTAAAATTGTAGCGCCCCGGAAGGTCAGACATCAAGAAACGTTGACTAGATAAAATGATTCGTAAACCTAGACTTCTACCCATGCTATTCATCATCAACATTTTCGATAAAACATCTTTGTGTTTCTTCTTATCAGTTTGTTCGAGATATGCAAGGAAAGCCTGCCATTCATCGAAAATTAGGTAGAGATTATGAGCAATATTTTCTTGTTTATTTAGTCTTGCATAAAAGCGTTGGTAGACTGTTTCGAATAGTTCTAAACAGTCAAAGCCTCTTGCGACATGGTTGCCAGTCATTGGAAACATTGCTTCATCTGCTTTAAAATCGAGAAAGTAAGCTTCAGCATCTGTATCATGAAATGAAATGAGACCGACTATTCGCCTTAAGAAAGACGATTTTCCCGCTCCTGACGGCCCAGCAACCAGCCAGGCATTCTGTCGATTTATGTCAATAGAAACAGGGATAGGTTGTCCCCTACTGTTGGCCTCGAAAACGTTTTTAATCATGCTAGAAGTCCTCTTCCATTTGGTTTTTTTGAATTAAAATCATGTCATCAGCTGACACTAAACGTACCTTGATTGCTAGAAACGGTTCACGCATAGAGCGACTGACCACACAATCCATTAAACCATTAGACACAAATTTAACTGTTTGCCTTACCTTGGTTTCGAACTCCCAAAGTAGTTCATCACTGATTTCTTTTTCGAGATGAACAAAGTATAATCCTTGATTGATGTCAGGAAACTCAACTCCTTGCACGAACTGCAAAGTAGAAACAGGTAAATCTGTAACGCAGCATTCAGTTAACCTATGATAAACCGTTACAAATAGGGGATTGGTAGGAGCTTGTTTTCTTTGCTTATAACTTTCCCACATTGTAGAAAAGATTTCCCCCTCAGTAAAAACAAAGAGTAGGACTAGAATTGCTCCAATAATCGGAACGAACCAAATTAAAAATTTAATAAGTAAGGCTACTGTAACTGCACTTACTAATGCAATAGCAAGCTGATAGTACCATTTAAGCGAAATGAATTTACGTAAAGCACTTTGAACTTTTTTCATAGTGGAGACCTCTTAGTTTACTGAAATAGTGTTTAGTTCAAGTACCAGTGCAAGCCCAATAGGTTGCTTGTACTTGTCAGTGACAAATGCCAACTCAAAATCCTCAAAAGAGATAGTCATATCTTGAAGTTGTGATAGGTCTTCTCCTAGATAATTTTTGAGTTTTACCTTGAAAGTTGGACAAAACTCCTCTTGACCAATACTTTCAAACTTCTCATAAAGAAGTGTGTCAACGGCAGTTAGGTTTGCCCAAGAGCGTTGGTTCCCTTCGCCCTCATTCATAATACCTGTGTTTATATCAACAACGTTTAGAGAGGAAGGAACTGTAACAGCCCCAGACATTGCTTCTAAGAGTTTTTGTTGGCTCTTGTAGATACCTAGAGAAATCTTTTTGTCTTCAGTCATTTTGACCTACTTTCTAGCCTCACAACTCCCACGTTTAGCTATGAGGCATAAGTTAGTTATAGAACGGGCTATTTAGACAAAAAATGCGTGGACAGACTTTCTAGAATGCTGCCGTGTCATGAAATATATTTCGTTTACAAGACTATTCTAGCAATTTCTTGTTACGTAGTCTGCAATATTTAAGACACAAAAAGATTGATTTTATTTTAAAAAAGTGATAGAGTAATCATAAAATGTGACATATAAATCATAATTTTAGAATAGGACATATTATGAATAAATCAAATGACTGGTATAGTTTCTACGAACCTTACATTAAGATAAAAGGCATTTTTGACATCGATACTATTGTTGAGAATTATATTAAACAGAATTACTCTAAACTCATAGAAAAACAATTTGAACAATACAAAGAACAAGGAAGATACACGAGAGCGGGGGACTTTATAGACAAAGAAATTAAAGCTGGTTTAAAAAATCCTGATTCCTATTATTTAGAATTAAAAAAAGGTAATAGGAAAGATATAACTGATATTCTCTCGGAGTTTAAAAAATTGCCTTTGATTGTAGATTATATAGAAGACTTAAAATACTTCGAAAATAGAGAATACAATAAAGCATCTTCATACCTAAGAGACACACTAGAACTAGGTGCAATCTTTCTGAATCACCCTGAATGCTGTCACTATCTTTTATGGATATTTTCAACAACAGATGATGATTCAGATAAATTTATATATGGTAGCAAATACTTAGAAACTATTGCAAGTTTTATTAAAAATGAAGTTGAACAATTTAATTTCATTGATGATAGATATTATGATATTTCGTTAGAATGCTACAAAAAATTTATCAACATTGATGATTTTTTAACTAAAGAAAATATTTTAGACTTATATATAAAAACAAACTATTCTAAAATACTAAAAGATGAGTATAAACTATACAAAGAAAAATATAATTCAAATCAAGATACATTTATGAGAGATAAAGACCTCTATACTGGAGAAGATGACGGACGATTTCTATTTAATTCACTAACCAAAAGAAAAAAGAAATTAGACATTAAGCTACTAAAAAAATTTCGCGAATTAGAAATTTTAGAAGAAAACAATAATACCAGTCACTCACAAAATATTGAAAAATTAAAACATATAAGATTAGCTTTACAAATGGGAGCATTAGTTTTTCAGAAGTTTCCACACTTATCAACAGGTATTAGGAATGCAATGAAAAATGCAAGTATTGAAGGGGATGGAGCTTCTTATCTAAAAGAATTTTCTAGACAACTAAATATAGTTGCATTTAAGGAAATGCAAGAGGAGGATAATATTCAAGCTGAAGTAGCACAAGAAAAATACTACAACGATAATATGAGCAATGACGAATATGATATGGCTAAACTTTTAGGATTTGATATTTAATAATAAAAAATAACACCCCCACAAAAATTTGTGGGGGTGTCTGTGGGGGTGCTTCAAACGAAATACTCCCTTTTATATCACCTTTTTCAAGAGCGAAAAGGCTATAATACTAGGCTTTCAGCCTTAAACAATCTGATATTGATTATTTAAGAGTAACTGAAGCTCCAGCTTCTTCCAATTTAGCTTTGATTTCTTCAGCTTCTGCAGTTGGAACGCCTTCTTTGATGACACCTGGTGCACCATCAACAAGTTCTTTAGCTTCTTTAAGTCCAAGACCAGTGATTTCACGTACAACTTTGATAACGCCAACTTTTTTGTCACCAGCAGCTGTCAACTCAACGTCAAATGAGTCTTTAGCAGCACCAGCGTCAGCAGCACCAGCTGCAGCAACAGCTACAGGAGCAGCTGCAGTTACACCAAATTCTTCTTCGATAGCTTTTACAAGGTCGTTCAATTCAAGGATTGAAGCTTCTTTAATTTCAGCAATAATGTTTTCAATGTTCAATGCCATTGTTATTTCCTCCAAATAAGTTTTAAATTTTATAATAGTTTTTACGTAGCTAGGCTACGCTGCGTAGCTTAAGATTAAGCTGCGTCTTCTTTGCTTTCTGCAACCGCTTTGACTGCAAGAGCAACGTTGCGCACTGGCGCTTGAAGTACAGAAAGGAGCATAGAAAGAAGTCCTTCGCGGTTTGGAAGAGTTGCAAGAGCAACGATTTCTTCTTTAGATGCGACAGCGCCTTCGATTGCACCACCTTTGATTTCAAGTGCTTCAGCGTTTTTAGCAAAATCGTTCAAGATTTTCGCTGGTGCGATAACATCTTCGTTAGAAAATGCTACTGCAGATGGTCCAACAAATACTGATGCAAGATCTTCAAGACCAGCTTTTTCAGCTGCACGACGCAAGATTGAGTTTTTAATGACTTTATACTCAACTTCGCTTCCACGAAGCTCACGACGAAGAACTGTATCTTGCTCAACTGTCAAACCACGAGCGTCTACAACGACGATAGATGCAGCAGCTTTCATTTTTTCAGCTACTACGTCAACTAGTTCCGCTTTTTTAGCAATAATTGCTTCACTCATTAGTGTGTTCACCTCCGTTATTATTTTGCTTGGGGAAATTTTCCAAAAGAAAAACGCGCCCAAACCTAGACACGAAAGTACAATACGCTTCTTTTTACATGATACGTTTTGTCCTCGGTAGGATACTTATGAGTCGAGCTCCCCTACTGTCTTAGGCAGTTTTTTCAAACCGTATATAAGTATAGCATAGACAAAAAAAGAATGCAAGATTTTTGCAAACTTTTTTTAAATTTTTTTAAATCTCTACTGTCAAAACTTTGCCTTGCTTAACCACCTGTTCTCCAGCGATATAAACATCTTCAACATCACTGGATTTGACAGCATAAACCAGATGAGAGAGCATATTTTTCTGAGGTTGAAGATGGATTTTTCCTTGTGGTTGAATGACCAGAAAATCCGCTTGCTTGCCAACTTCTAGGCTTCCTATCTGCTTTTCCATTCCTAGAACCTTAGCTCCTTCGATCGTCAACGCCTTAAGGGCTGTCTCGATAGGAAATTGGCTGGCATCTCCACTTTTCATCTTTTGAAGAAGGGCTGCAGTCCGTCCTTCCTCAAACATATCTAGATTGTTATTGGAAGCAACCGAGTCTGTCGCAATTCCGACTGCTACTCCTGCTTTTTGGAGTTGGATGATTGGAGCAATCCCTGAGGCCAGTTTGAGGTTACTGATAGGATTATGGGCGATTGCCACATGAGAAGTTGCCAAGCGTTCAATTTCTCTCTCGTTTAATTCGACCCCGTGAGCAAAGACAGACGGATGATCTAAGTAACCTAGTTCTTCTAGAAAGGCGAGAGGGCGTTTGCTATAGCATTTCAAGATAATTCCTGATTCCTCCTTGGTCTCCGCCACATGGATATGGATAGGAATGGCCAGTTCTTTTGCCATTTCTATGCTTGCTTCCAGCAAGTCTCTACTACAGCTATAGGGAGAATGAGGAGCTACCATAACCTTGAAATTTGGATTTTCATATCCTAAGATTTCCTCTATGATGGCTCGTGTTCTGCTTATAGTCTCAGCAGTTGTTTCTGCCTCTGAAGAAAAGAGGGTCGGTGAGAAATAACAACGCATCTTAGATTCCTTAACTGCCTGATAAATTTGCTCAATATCCACACCATTAGGATTATACATATCGTTGAAGGTTGTTGTTCCTGACTGGAGCATCTCTGTCAGAGCTTCTTTGACTGCCTTGGTAGTCATATCGGGAGTAAATCCTGCTTCTGCTGGCCAGATATAGTCATTGAGCCATTCATGGAGATTACTATCATCCCGGATCCCTCGCAAACCTGTCATAGCAGAATGGGTATGGCAATTAACCAAACCAGGCATAATCCAGGCTCCCTGATAGTCTATAATCTGCTCAGCTTGCTCTAAAATCTCTGGCTCCTCTTGGCCGACATAGACGATTTGAGAGTCCTTAACGGCTAAGATACCATCCAAATAAACATGGAAATCTTTGTCACAAGTCACGATATTTACATGCTGATAGACTTTCATTGTTTTCTCCTTCTAAGACCCTGATTTTTTCTAGCTATTGTAACAAAAAAGTCACCCGAAGGCAACTTTTTTTGTCCATAAGATTTCAAAATAGAAAGGATTATTCAGAGCTAAAAGCTGCTGCTTTTTGCATTTGGTAATACTTGCCCTTTCTAGCCATGAGTTCCTGATGATTGCCGTATTCCACGATGTTACCATCCACCAAGACTAGAATCAAATCCGCATCCTGAATGGTTGACAAACGGTGAGCAATGATAAAGCTTGTGCGATCCTTCATGAGTTTGGCAAAGGCATCCTGTACTAGCACTTCTGTCCGTGTATCGATGGAGGAGGTCGCCTCGTCTAAGATAAGAATCTTGGTAATAGCCAGAAAGACACGCGCAATGGTCAAAAGCTGAGCCTGACCAACAGAGAGTGATTCACCCGCATTTTCCAGTTTGGTATCATAGCCCTGCGGCAGTTGTTGGATGAAAAAGTCTGCATTGGCTGCTTTTGCGGCAGCAATCACCTGCTCCCTACTGGCATCAGGATTTCCAAAGGCAATATTGTCATGAATGGTCCCTTGCTTGAGCCAAGTTTCTTGGAGTACCATTCCAAACTGCTGTCTCAATGACGCTCGGGTATAATCATAAATGGATTGCCCATCTAACAAGATATCTCCCGAGTTAATAGGATAAAAACGCATGAGGAGATTGATAAGAGTTGACTTACCAGCACCTGTCGGACCAACGATGGCCACCTTGCTACCAGCTGGGATATCGATGGATAAGTTCTTAATCAAGATTTTTTCAGGATGGTAGCCAAAAGAAACATGTTTAAAGGAAATGGCTCCCTTGACTTGGTCACTGGTCAAGACTTCCTTACCTGTTTCAGCAACCTCAGGACTTTCTAAGACAGCATAGACACGCTCTGCGCAAGCGAGAGCACTTTGCAACTCAGCTAAAACAGAAGAAATATCATTAAAAGGCTTGGTGTACTGTTGGACGTAATTCAAAAAAGTCACTAAACGTCCGATGGTCAAGGTGGACCCCATCATGATTCGATAAGCTCCTACTCCAGCAAGAAGAGCATAAATGAGTGCGTTGACAAAGCGAGTTGAAGGATTGACCGTTGATGAATAAAAGATGGCTGACTGAGAATAGCCTGCGTAGTTGGCATTCGCCTCATGCAGTTTTTGGATAAACTCTGTTTGAGCATTGAAAGACTGGATAATAGTCTGCTGGCTAAGCGATTCTTCAATCAACTGAGTCTGAATTCCCCTCGTCTCTGTTTGCTTCTGGAAGAGATGATAGGACCGTTTGGCAATAAATCGTGAAATTACCATGGACAGAGGCGTCAACAGCAAGACCAAGAGGGTCATGAGGAGATGAATTTGGAGCATTGCTAGAATACTAACCAAAATCATCAAGACACCAATGAAAAATTGGTTAAAAATCATGGTCAAGCCAGCTGCCAACTGTTCTATGTCTGTGGTCACACGACTAACCATCTCTCCACTGCCCTGCCGATCCACAAAAGCAATCGGTAAACGATGGAGCTTATGAATGATTCGCTCTCGCAAATCTTTAGTATAAGAGAAGATTAGGCGATTATAGAGGAGAGGATTGGCCCATTGTACCAGAGTATTTCCTATAACCACCAATATCATCTGAATGAAAATCTGCCAAAAAACTTGTGATGAACCAGCCACCAGGACCTGGTCAATGACCTGCCCAATTAGAATAGGTAGGTAAATTGATAAACCAACTTGGGCAATAGTTCCTAGAAAGGCTAGAAAAAGGAGGAAGGGATGGCTTGCTAAATCCTTAGCCAAACGTTTGAGCGTCTGGTTTGCGGTTTGTCGTTTCATGCTAGTCCTCCTTTCCATGTTGGGATGCATTGATTTCACGATAGACTTGACTGGACTTCATCAAGTCATCGTGCTTGCCAACAGCTAGTAGCTCACCTTTTTCCAAGAGGAGAATCTGGTCAGCCATCTGAAGTGTCGAGGTCCGTTGAGAAATCAAGATTAAGCTCGTATTTGGCAGATTTTCTCTAATAGCTTTCAAGAGCTTGGACTCGGTAATGGTGTCGAGGGCCGAGGTCGAATCATCTAGGATGAGAAATGGAACTTGGCGCAAGACTGCACGTGCGATAGACAGCCTTTGTTTTTGTCCACCTGAGAAATTTCGACCTCCTGCCTCAACTAGGGCATCCAAAAGTCCTTCCTTTTCACTGACAAAATCCTTAGCTTGCGCAATCTCCAAGGCTTGCCAGAGTTGCTGGTCAGATACTTCTCGATTGAAACCCAATGTCAAGTTGGAACGAATAGTTCCTTTAAAGAGTTCGACTTTTTGGGGAACATAAGCAATCCAAGACCGCCACTGCTCCAAATTACGAGGACTACGCCCATTTCGATAAAGGTCAATGCTCCCCTTGTCTGCCGGATAAAGACCAAGTAAGACTTGCACCAAGCTTGATTTACCAGAACCAGTTCCTCCGATGATACCAAGGAGCTGCCCTTGCTTCATATCAAAGGAAATGTTTCTCAGAGAAGGCTGGGCCGCATCAGGATAGGTAAAGGTTAACTCTTTGACTTGTAAAACCCGATCACCGGTAGCTTGTTTTTGTTCTAACTCTGAATGGATATCCTCTGGAGCCTCGTCAAAGACTTCCTCGATTCGCTTGGCTGAGATATAGGATTGGTTGAGGGAATTGATCAGCATGGCGAGCTTAACCAATTCCACCAAAATCTGCAAGAGATAGTTGATAAGGGCAATGAGGGCACCTTGACTGAGTAAACCTCCTTGAATTGAAATATATCCCTGCCAGATGATGACGAGAAGAGTTCCATTAACAATCAGATAGGTCAGAGGTGTTAATAAACTAGACCAGAAGCCTGTTTTTTCTTGCAATCTGGCATAAATGTGGTTAAGAGTTTGAAAAATTTGTAACTCTCGTTTTTCCTGACCAAAAGCACGAATAACTCGCATCCCTTGCAATTGCTGGCGTGTTTCCTGAACCAGCTGGTCCGTTTTTTTTCTAAGACTGCTGTAGAGAGGATTGACCAGTCGAGAGAGACCGACAATGACAATCGTCAAAATGACAACCATAACTAAGAACCAGAAAGTCAGCTCAGCCGAGATGCGATAGGCCATAAAAATGGCTCCAAAAACGATAATAGGCGCTCTCAAAAAGAGGCGCAGGAATTGATTGATACCAGTCTGAATTTGGTAAGTATCCGAAGTCAAGCGAGTCACCAAGCTAGAAGTTGTCAAACGATCTCTGCTGTCCTTGGGTAAGGAAAGAATATGACGATAAAGGTCGTCTGTCAGTTCTTTGGCAAACCCAACCGCTGCCTTTGCTGAATAAAATTGAGCAATCAAGGCCACTAAAACACCAATCACTGCAAAGATAAGGAGCAGGCCAATCTGCATCCAGAGATGGCCTTGATCCATCTGAGGCAAGGATTGGTCAACAATCCCAGCAATCACCATGGGAACCAAGAGTTCAAACACAGCTTCTAGCAACTTGAACAAGGGGGCTAAAATGGATTCTTTGATATAGGGTTTGAAGTAAGATAGTAAGTGTTTCATAGATCCCTTCTATTCTTATTCTGGAAATGAAGAAAGTGGGAAGCCCCACCCTCTCAGTTTTATTTGTTTAAGTAAGGTAATAGATAGCCATATCCTGCTTTTTCCATCTCATCCTTGGCTATAAAGCGTAAGGAAGCAGAATTAATACAGTAACGGAGGCCACCTAATTCCTGTGGTCCATCTGTAAAGACATGACCCAAGTGAGCATTTCCTGACCGAGAACGAACCTCGATTCGCTCCATTCCATGGCTCAAATCCTTGTAATAGTGAATCAATTCCTTAGAAATCGGACGACTAAAACTTGGCCAACCACAACCTGAGGCAAACTTATCCTTAGCAAAAAAGAGTGGCTCCCCTGTCGTGATATCTACATAAATCCCTTCTTCAAAAGTTTGGTCATAAGCATTACTAAACGGCGCCTCTGTAGCAGCTTCTTGCGTTACTCGGTAGGATTCTTCAGTTAGGTTTTCCTTTAACACCTCTTGACTAGGCTTTTCATAGTTAGAGGCATCAATCAATGGCTTCTCAGCATCCGTCACATCGATATGACAATAACCTGAAGGATTTTTCTTGAGATAGTCTTGATGGTAGTCTTCTGCTAAAATGTAGTGGCGAAGTTTCTCCACCTCTACTGCAATCTTTCGACCCAGTATACGCTCCTGCTCCTGCACCACTGTGTAGATAGCTGGCAAGTCTGCTTCATCCTGATAATAGATTCCCGTTCGATATTGGCGACCACGGTCATTCCCTTGTTGGTTAATAGACAAGGGATCAATAACACGGAAATAATAAAGCAAAATCTCTCTGAGTGACACTGCTTTCTCATCATAAATCACTTGAACAGTCTCTGCATGGTCTGTTTCCTTGAGCAACTGGTAATTGGTCGTTTCGACTTGCCCATTAGCGTAGCCGACACTGGTTGTCAGCACTCCAGAAATACGTGAAAAATACTCCTCTAGACCCCAAAAACAACCACCTGCTAGATAAATTTCTGCCATCTTTATTTCTCCTTTATCAAGTTTTTAACCAATACTCTTCGAAAATCTCTTCAAACCACG